>NZ_JBYCCV010000234.1:0-2675 GCF_057473825.1 Aliterella sp. E5.1 | reverse complement strand
ATGTAAGATCCTCGTTAAGAACTTTGAGCGCACCTTGACCAATGCCACCACGAAGCTCAATCTCTGCTTCGTCAGGTTAATGATTAAGCGACTTGCCGCCTTTTAGAGATGTCAAATGGGTTCTATACTGAATATCCATGAATATCAAGGGTTTAATCCGTCACGCATCCATCACATATTCGATCTGGTAGACTGAAGGCATTGATTGGGCTAAGTTGACCTATGACTATTGCAATCGACCAACCAATACAACAGAAGCCACTCAGCTTTGACGAGTTTCTCGCCCATTATGGTGGCAATAACCGCTATGAACTGATCGATGGAGAGGTCTTTGACTTGGAGCCAACAGGACTACATGAAGATGTTGCAGCCTTCATCACCACAAAAATCTGTGTCCAGATCGACAGAACAGGCTTACCTTGGTTTGTCCTTCAACGGGGATTATTGCGACCTTCTAACATGGGTATGACAGCATTTAGACCTGATGTTGTAGTTGTCGATCGAGATGAACTGACCGAGGAACTGCTTTGGTCTGACCAGTCGATCCTGACGCTGGGTAGTTCGATTAAATTTGTGGCGGAAGTTGTGAGTAGCAATTGGCAAAATGATTATGCCCGTAAGGTCGAAGACTATGCGGCTCTGGGTATTCCTGAATATTGGATTGCAGATTATGCAGGTAATGGTGGTACTCGACACATTGGGAAGCCCAAACAACCCACTCTCTCTGTATGTACGCTAGTGAACGGGGAGTATGAAATTCAGCAGTTTCGGGGCAATCAGACCATCGTCTCTCTAACAACCTTCCCAGATTTAAAGCTTACGGCTGAAAAGGTGCTGAGGGCTGGTAGGTAAAATCGCCATGATTCGATACTCCGATGGATGTGAGATCAATATATGTTAATAGGCGATCGCATTACAAAAATAATAGTTAAGCGTTCGCACTTTTACAAGCTTAGTGGTTGATTGCGTGCGATCGCATTTCTAGCAAAAATACTAGATAAAGTGGATGAAGATGCGATCTCGCTAGGTATTGTCTGGACAGAACGGCAAAATGATGTAATGCGAATTATTTCAGCACGAAGGGCAAATCGATATGAGCAACCAAGATTTGAGCAATACCTCTTGGACTAACTGGAATGACAGTAGGTTGTCCCTATGAGAGATAAATACGATCTCAATCAATCCGTTCAGAATTTCTACTTTAAAAAGCTGAAAAGGCAGGTAAAAACTTGGGTTGAGGAGGAAGTAGTAATTATTTCAAATAGGTCTTAAGCCAAATGAATTGCCAAAGTTTTGGCACATTGAATTAGGCTAAAATCCAAGCAAGATTTACTATTCTGTAAGGATATATGCGGTCAATTGAGCAGCTAACAGCAGAACTTCTAGCTCTCCCTAGTTTGTCTAGAGCGCTCCTGGCAGAAAAGCTAGTCGAAAGCCTGGAGTTAGATACCGACTCAACCGTTCAGGCAGCTTGGGTTACTGAGGCCAAGAGACGACGAGAGCAAATTCGCAATGGTTCTGTACAGCCCATCCCAGGAAGTGACGCATTGTAGCCGAGAACCTGGATACTGGAAAAGCCGTAAATAGCTGTAGTTGTCAGGGTAGTGCATCAAAATAATGTGGGATGATATGGTGAGAGAGCGATCTTCAACTTGAAGCAACTTTATGGACTGTCCTCTATGTGGTCACGCCAAAGCTCATAAACATGGCAAGATGCCGAACACTCATCAACGCTATCTTTGCCCCACTTGTGGTCAAACCTTCTCCGAAAACTTTGACAGCTTGTACTATCATCGCCATGTCAGTCCTGAACAAATTCGTCAAGTGTTGCAAGCACACAGTGAAGGAAGTAGTTTGCGCGGGATTAGTCGAACTACTGGTCTTGCATACAACACAGTTGTCAGTATTGTTCGCGCCGCCAGCCAGAAAGCCCAATTGGTTCACAATGCCGAAGTCCAAGCAATACAAACGGAGGAGGTGAGTGCCGATGAGATGTGGTCATTTGTCTCAAAAAACAGAAACAGTATTGCGCCCAAGAGTTAGAAACTGGGGATTGTTGGATAGGTCTGAGTCTTGTCGATTCGAGTGGCTTAATTCTGGCGGCGCGAGTTGGCAAATACACTAATGAACTGATTGGTCAGTTAGTCATCAACACTGAGGGAAAAACAAATTGCAAGCGATTTAACAGTCGATTTAACAGTGATGCTTGGGGCGGGTATGAGCGAGTCCTACCTCCTGAAATTCAGCACTACATTGGCAAAGACAAAACGCAGCGATGTTCGTACGTACTAACGGTACTGTGCGACAACAAACCGGAAGATGGCATCGACGACAGAACAAGTTTGGTAAGGTGTGGGAACAGACGAAAGTGACAACTCGATTAGTGGTGAGTTACTTCAACTGGATTTGGCAGCATAGCCGATTCAAAACAACTGCCGCCTGGCGTGCAGGATTAGCAACGAGAGCGTGGAGTTGGCATGATATTGCTGCCTATCCCACATTAATTTGATGCACTACCGATTACTTTGCTGAAATAATCCTTGTATATGTTCCTCGTCTGTTGCTTGTTTCCAAGCATCAATTCCTAATTCTTGGATGTGCATTTTTTGTTGGCTATTTATTAGCTTTTAGCAGCATTCCGACAGAGGTTTTACCATAATGCACGAACTGGACGT
>NZ_JBYCCV010000233.1:0-2508 GCF_057473825.1 Aliterella sp. E5.1 | reverse complement strand
AATGTCTCTGTCCTCGGAGACTTCAATTATTGGGATGGGCGCAAGCATCAAATGCGCAAGGCTGCCGGGGGAATTTGGGAACTGTTTATTCCTGAGCTGGGGGTGGGGGAGCATTACAAATACGAAATCAAAAACTTTGATGGGCATATCTATGAAAAGTCTGATCCTTATGGGTTTCAGCAGGAAGTCCGCCCTAAAACTGCTTCGATTGTCACAGACCTAGAGACCTATACCTGGAATGACCTTGACTGGATGGAAGCACGGCGGCATACCGACCCCCTTTCCCAGCCGATCTCTGTCTACGAGGTGCACCTTGGCTCCTGGATGCACGCTGCTGCTGAAGATCCACCCGAGTTGGCAAACGGTGAGGCTGGCACATCTGTGATTGTTTCAGAGCTTAAGTCCGGGGCCCGATTTTTAACCTACCGAGAGTTAGCCGATCGCTTAATTCCCTACGTCAAAGAACTCGGCTTTACCCACCTGGAGTTAATGCCGGTGGCAGAACATCCCTTCGATGGCTCCTGGGGCTATCAGGTTGCTGGTTACTACGCCTGTACCTCCCGCTATGGGACGCCCCAAGACTTTATGTATTTTGTCGATCAGTGCCACCAGCAGGGGATTGGGGTGATCGTTGATTGGGTTCCGGGTCACTTTCCTAAAGATGGACACGGCCTGGCCTTCTTTGATGGCACTCATTTGTACGAGCATGCTGACCCCCGCCGGGGAGAACACAAAGAATGGGGCACCCTGGTCTTTAACTACAGCCGCCATGAAGTTCGCAATTATCTGCTGGCCAATGCCCTGTTCTGGTTTGATAAGTACCACATTGATGGAATTCGGGTAGATGCCGTTGCTTCGATGCTGTATCTAGACTATTGCCGACTGCCAGGGGAATGGCTGCCGAACCAGTACGGCGGGCGAGAGAACATTGAGGCCGCAGATTTCCTGCGCGATTTAAATAATGTCTTGTTTAGCTATTTTCCGGGAATTCTCTCGATCGCGGAAGAATCAACGGTCTGGCCAATGGTTTCCTGGCCCACCTACGTTGGCGGCCTGGGTTTCAACCTTAAGTGGAACATGGGCTGGATGCACGATATGTTGGATTACTTCCACATGGACCCCTGGTTTCGCCAGTTCCATCAAAACAATCTCACCTTCAGCATCATGTACGCCTTTAGCGAAAACTTTATGCTGGCGCTCTCCCACGACGAAATTGTCCACGGCAAGAGCAATTTAATTGGCAAAATACCGGGGGATGAATGGCAAAAGTTTGCCAATCTCCGCTGTCTATTTGGGTTTATGTTTACCCATCCGGGCAAAAAGACCCTATTTATGAGTATGGAGTTTGGCCAGTGGAGTGAATGGAATGTCTGGGGAGATCTAGAGTGGTTCTTGTTGCAGCATGCCCCCCACAAGCAACTCAAGCAGTTCGTCAGTGATCTCAATTACCTTTACCGCCGCGAACCCTGTCTTTATTCCCAGGACTTTGCTTTTGAAGGGTTTGAGTGGATTGACTGTAGCGATAACCGCCACAGTGTAATCTCATTTATCCGCAAAGCCAAGGATTCTGAGGATTTTGTGCTCACGGTCTGCAACTTTACCCCCCAACCCCACAGCCACTATCGAGTGGGCGTGCCCCAACCCGGCTTCTACACCGAGCTACTCAATAGTGATGTGCGTGAATACGGCGGTAGCAATCTGGGCAACTTAGGCGGCAAATGGTCTGAGGAGTGGTCTTTTCATAATCAGCCCTACTCTCTGGATCTATGCCTGCCGCCACTAGCAACACTCATTTTCAAGCTGGATCGGTCCAAAACTAAGGCGGCAATGCAACAGCTTCAAGGCAATAAGTCAGATTAAAAGTGATTTGGTAATCCTGAAATAGGCGTGATACGCTGTTGAAGTAGTTGCTAGTGGCTACAAAACGGGATGTGGCGCAGCTTGGTAGCGCACTTCGTTCGGGACGAAGGGGCCGGAGGTTCAAATCCTCTCATCCCGATATTACTCAATCAAACTGCTGTTGAAATAAATCTAAATTGACGGGTGGTCACCTAGCCAATGCATGGCTTTAGGGAAGCCGATATGTTTATCTAGACATTTGTCCGTACATAACGCTAGGATGAGTTCATCAATTGCGACTCAAGAGGAAGGTGTCTATGACCACTCTGCCAGCGTCGGGGACTCTCTACAACCTCAGTCAGATTCGACAACAGTTAGATATTTCTCAGGAGCAGCTGGGTCGCTTGCTGCGAGTTAGCACCAAAACAGTCAGCCGCTGTGAAAAGGAAGGCAAACTACCCAGAGACCTTGAGCAGCGACAGCGGCTTGCCAAGCTGCAAGAAATTATTGACCTGGGACAAAGGGTGTACACCCCTGGGGGTCTCAAAGAGTTTCTTTCTACGCCTTTACCTGCTTTGGGCAACCGGACTGGGTTTGATCTAATTCAATTAGGGGAATACGAGCCTATTATCAGTGCCTTAGCTGCTGACTTTGAGGGCACTGGCTTTT
>NZ_JBYCCV010000232.1:0-2730 GCF_057473825.1 Aliterella sp. E5.1 | reverse complement strand
TACCACCTGTGTGATTCCTTTTTTCTTGTCAAACTCCTGTTTGAACTTGTAACTCACGGTCGAACCTTTAACTTCCCAAAGTTATTTGAGTATGCTGTCTTTCCACAACCCACCTAGGATTGCTATATTGGCGGTGTTTGGCTATGGTTGCAATCTGGGACCGAATCAAACCGCACGACACACACGGGGGAAAGTTAGTTCGCGGATGTTGGCTTATGTCAATCGCCAACATATCTCTATTCAACAGCTTGAAGCAGCGATGCGAGATCTGATTAATGCTTATAATCTGCTGGATCTGCCAAAGTGTTGGGGGACGGGGAAAAAGGCTGCTGCTGATGGTAGTAAGTTTGAGGTTTATGAGAATAATTTGATGTCAGAGTATCACATTCGTTATGGTGGCTATGGGGGTATTGCTTATCACCACGTTTCTGATACCTACATTGCTTTGTTTACCCATTTCATTAATTGTGGAGTTTGGGAGGCGGTTTATATCCTTGATGGCTTGCTCAAGAATACTTCAGATATTCAACCCGATACTTTGCACGCAGATACTCAAGGACAGTCAACCACTGTGTTTGGGTTGTCATATCTACTGGGGATTAAACTGATGCCTCGGATTCGCAACTGGCAGGATTATAAGTTCTTTCGTCCCAGTCAGGATGCCGTTTACGAATATATCGACCCATTATTCAAAGATGTCGTCGATTGGCAGTTAATCCGTACCCATTGGCAGGATTTAATGCGAGTGGTGTTATCGATTCAGGCGGGGAAGTTTTTACCTTCAATGCTGTTGCGAAAATTAGGAAGTTACAGCCGGAAGAATCGTCTCTATCAAGCTTTCAGGGAATTAGGTCGAGTCGTTCGCACGGTATTTCTACTGGAGTATATTTCTGACCGGGGTTTGCGCCGCGAGATTACTGCCTGTACTAATATTGTGGAAGGCTACAATCATTTCCTAGACTGGATCTTTTTTGGGAAGGAGGGGATTATTACTGAAAACGATCCCGAACAGCAAGAGAAGCGGGTCAAGTATCTCGATTTGGTCGCTAGTGCGGTGATTCTCCATAATGCCGTGGACCTGTCTGTGGTCATTCAGCAATTGACGGCTGAGGGGGTCAAGATCGATCGTGCGATGTTAGCCACTTTGAGTCCTTATCTGACTGGGCATTTGAAGCGGTATGGCGATTTTGTTATCGATCTGCAAAGTATTCCTGCTCCGTTAGAGGGCGCAATTCGTCTCCCGATTGCCTACGGCAGACCAGAGGTCAACGATCTCAAGCATGAAAGCTAGTCTGGGCAATGCTTTAAGGGCTATCTTGCAGGTTTTTACACGTATCCTGTAGCAATCCCTAGAACTAATGCGATCGCCCTCCAGTTTTTGGGAAAGCTAGAACTGTATGTATCCCGGCGCTCATCGAAGCGACTCGTCGCGGGACTTACGGCGACGAGTTAATCAAAGCTACTACTGCATAATGTCCAGCCTCCGCTTCGTCCCAAGTAGTGTAGCGCATACAATATTTGTCCATTAAGTTGCCCCGCTCAAAAACCATTGTTTCAAACAACAACGGCGTTTTTCCAATTCCCCACTGATGGTCTATACCTAAAAAAACAGTGGACACTCGCAGATTGTCAAATTCAGTAAGAGCAACCCGTTTATTTTCAACGTTCTCAAACCAGCGTCCCCATAAATTAATATCTTCTACTGGAATGGGGATTTTGTTCTCAAGGATGTATGTCTGTGTCATAATTTTTTCGCTCCATCTATCCATGTTTTACCATGGGCTGAAATTAAAATGTGCAGTTCGCATAGACGCCGCTGTTGTTATCATTGCTTGGGCTTGGTGATACACAAAACATCCAAAACAGCCTCACGCTAAAGCGGTGACTGGTAAAACAGAAAATAATTAGGAAGACTTGAGTTAACTTGTGCGATCGCGCTCCTTATGGATCTCGTTTTACTTCCTCAATAACAATATTAAATCCTTGCCAGTCTTGCACAGTAAAACCAATACGTGTTTCCTCTGGATATCTAATCGCCATTCTTTCCCAAGCTTCCTCGGCGCTTGATGCTTGGATGAAATAGCCTTGTCTAGCAGTTATATCATCATAACCAATGCAGTTATGAGTATAGAGGGCGTTACGGGTGCAGCGATATTCTTGCATGGTTTGAGCTATGGTTATAAACTTTGCTAACAATAATAAATACATATTATTAATTATTGTGAGCAGTAAAAACCTTAATTACTACGCCAGCAAATTTACTAAACTACGAGTAGACCGCGCTCACGGGGCTATCGCACCACATAAGCCCATATTGCTACTGTCTGTTATTGAGTTAATCGAGCAGGGTGTATTAAGGCATAATCAAATCCCTTTGTCTGCCGAATTAATTGCCGCCTTTCTAAAGCTATGGCAGCAGTTAGGATCTACTACACATAACGCAGATATTGGAATGCCATATTTTCACCTTAGAAGCGATGGATTTTGGCATCTTTTGCCTAACCCAGGATTTGAAGCCCTGCTATCTTCTGGGGCTAAAATTAGGGCAGTTGGCGTACTGCGGCAGGCGGTAGAGTACGCTTACCTGGAGGATGAGTTGTTTGGGTTGTGTTGCAAAAACTGGGTGAGAATAGAAAAGCCCTGTGGGAGGAGTTTGAATTATGCAACCACTCCAAAGATTTGATGGATGAAGACAAGTCGCTCTTTGATAGCTCCTCTGGGAACGCCAAT
>NZ_JBYCCV010000231.1:0-2526 GCF_057473825.1 Aliterella sp. E5.1 | reverse complement strand
AACCACTAAGTTTTAGAAATATAGAAGTTATCCCTCTTTAGTCACTCTAGCCAAGTTAAAATAGGAACAAATTTCTCAAACACTTGTCAAAGGAATGGTTGAACCACGCGAAGCAGTCAGAACCGTTAGGTTCATTGACAACTACTGTACCGTCTATCGAGATTTGTTTGTTGATGTACGAAGTTTCGAGGCATTCAAGTATTTGCATCTGGGCCTGATCTCAGAGCTTCCTCGTAAATCTCTGCCTGCAATTGCCAAAGCAGTGGGATTGCCTAATGAGCAAGTGTTACACCATTTCCTCACCGAATCGCCTTGGGATGTCGCAAGCTTGAGAAACCAGAGATTGTCCCTGATTTTGCAACAGCTACAAGGACGCTCGATTGTCCTAGTGATTGATGACACTGGAGATAGAAAAAAGGGCAAGACAACTGATTATGTGGCTCGACAATACATCGGTAACTTAGGCAAAATTGACAACGGTATTGTCTCGGTCAACGCCTATGGAGTGCTAGAGGGCATGACCTTTCCCCTAGCGTTCAAAGTCTTCAAGCCCCAAAGGCGACTCAAAGCACAAGACACCTACAAAACCAAGCTTCAACTGGCTCAAGAAATCATTCAAGAACTGCAAGCCTTTGGGTTTAAGTTTGAGCTGGTTTTAGCAGACAGTCTCTATGGAGAATGCCATCCATTTGTCAGCCTACTGCAGCAATTTGAGCTGAAGTTCATTGTGGCAATTCGCAGCAATCATGGAGTGTGGATGCCGAGGGAGCAACGAATTAGGTATAGCCGTTGGAAAGCCTTTGAGCGTATTTTCTCCAATGGCAAGAGCGAAGTTCGCTATCTCCAAGAAATCATCTTTGGCAAACGTCGGACCCTGCGCTATTGGACTATCACAACTGACCCACTCAACTTGCCTGAAAATTCGACTTGGTTTTTGATGAGTAACTTGCCTAAAGCGTCGGATCAAGCAGTAGGCAATCTCTATGGTTTGAGAACTTGGGTTGAGTATGGTTTTAAGCAGTGCAAAAACCATCTAGGTTGGGCAGATTTTCGTTTGACCAGTTATGAGCAAATTGAGCGCTGGTGGGAAGTGGTCTCAAGTGCTTACTTGATGGTCACTCTTCAGTTTGGTGGTCTCGATTCTAGTGACGATCAAGGCAGCGGGCAACAACAAGCGGGGTTGCTCGACAAGTTTAGCCAGCATCCTTGGTGGAATCAGACCCAGGGTTGGAAACATCGGCTCAACAATTTGCAGTTAGTTATCCAACCGTATGTCTACTTCTGTCTAATCAAGCCTTGGCTCAAGGTGTTTGAAATTCCCCCACTCAAAACTGGATTCGGTAGACTGATTGCCATCATGAATGAGTTCCAAGGTTGGATACCGACCAAAGAGCAACAGGCAAATTTGTTATTTTCCTCTGCCTAGACTGATGAAAGCTGTCCAAGAGCAATCCTGCTCCTTATGTGTGGGAGAAACAGCATTTCGCTGGGCCATCTTCTAACCTGATGAAGTGCCTTGACAGTTAAGACCGACCCCTCACTGATGTACTTGACTCGTATGAAAGCTTGGTTCTGGACTGGGACGGTTATGACATTGGTGAAGTGAACCATCACTATCCCGTTTAGGAGACTCTATCGTCCGTCAATCCAGGTCAAGGTGCACTTGTTTGTCCTGCAAGGTAAAAAGATCTATGCGCTCAAAACGACAAGCTTCATCTCAGTTAGAACCCATCAATGCGAATGCAGCCGGAATTGACATCGGTTCCCAAACTCATTGGGTCTGTGTTCCCGCAGAGTGCGCCGGAGAGAATATCAGGAGCTTTGGCTGTTTTACATCGGACTTGTATGCTCTAGCAGATTGGCTACAAGAGTGTAGGGTTGAGAGCGTAGCAATGGAATCAACCGGAGTTTACTGGCTTGCGCTGTTCCAAATTCTTGAAACTCGTGGCTTAGAGGTCAAATTAGTCAATGCTCATCATGTCAAAACCTTACCAGGTCGCAAAAGTGATGTTCTTGACTGCCAATGGATACAGCAGTTACACAGCTATGGTCTGCTTTCAGCTTCCTTTCGTCCTGATGACCAGGTTTGTGTCCTCAGAAGCTACATCCGACAAAGAGATAACCTGGTGCGAAGTGCCTGTGTGCACATCCAACGGATACAGAAGGCACTCACTCAAATGAATGTGCTATTGCATCAAGTTGTCAGCGACATCACAGGCACGACAGGCATGGCAATTATTCGAGCGATTGTTGCTGGAGAGCATGACCCACAAACCTTAGCTGCTCTACGACATCCTCGTAGTCGCCGCAGTGCTACCGAAATTGCTCAGGCCCTACAAGGTGATTACCGCCCAGAGCATTTATTTATTTTGCAGCAAGAACTCGCCCTCTATGATGCTTATCAGGTTCAAATTGCAGCCTGTGATGCTCAAGTCGAGCAGTGTCTATCGACCTTTGAATCCCCCTCACAGATGCCCCTGCCAGCTACCGGTTCTCCTCGCCGGAAACCTCAAGATAATCAGCCTG
>NZ_JBYCCV010000230.1:0-2789 GCF_057473825.1 Aliterella sp. E5.1 | reverse complement strand
GGCAGCAAGGGATGAAGTTTCTGCCATTGAGCATCATTTAGGTCACCACGATGTAGCGGCATAGAAAGTTACTCCCGTTAGTTTTCAGATATTAGAATCTTCATATTCTCACTTTCTTCCCACTATATCTAATGTCCCTTTTGAGTTTGCAGATACGCCCTAGAGCCATAACGGAGGAATTAGCGGTACTAGAGCAGTTAGAGAGGGCAAGCCGATGAAACCTCAACGGTGTCCCTTTTGTGGCGGTCGCGTTTCGTTAATTGATAGCGCCAAAATTTACGGTTGCCACTACGGATTCATCTACTTGTGCAATTCTTACCCCAAGTGCGATGCGAGAGTGAGTTGTCACCCTGGAACCATCATTGCGCTGGGAACTCTCGCCGATAAAGAATTACGGCGGTGGAGGAGTTTGGTTCATCGCAAGTTCGACCCACTGTGGCAGCGCGGTGTTTTATCTAGCCGTCAAGCTGCCTACAAGTGGTTGTCGAAAGCAATGAAGTTGCCTTTGGAAAAAACTCATGTGGCTATGTTCGACATCGGGCAGTGTCAAAAGGCAATCGCGCTTGTTGAAGGTTTTACAAGAAATCGGCGGAACGTCAAAACGAAAATAATAACTCATTGCTGAGGCAAAAAGATGAAGTACAAAGAGATCGCAATTAATCCCCGTAATGGATTTGATTTAGTTGCTGTTTGGCAAAAAGATGGAACCAAGTGGTACTTATTACAGTTAGCGCGTCCCCAGGGTGCAATCTTATTGTGCCAAGAAAATCCAGAAACGCGGCTAGTTTTTCCAACGTCAATTAACCCAAATCACTTAAACAAACAGAGCCGCCGTAAAAATAGTTTAAAGCAGTAAGCAGGTTCTAACTAGCTATCAGTTATAGTTTTTAGATAGAAGAGCTGCTTGGAAAAAGAGCATTTTGCTTGAAAAAAAAAATTAATACACAAATCTAAAAAATACGAATACATAGCTTGATTTATTTAATAATTAATGCTATTATTTAATAATAGTTGCAGGCTAATAATATGCCAGCGAATAAAGGATTTTTTCTACTCAAATCAAAGCTTACTAAAGCTATACAACAAGAGGTTTTAGCAGCAGCTAGAGCAGTTGTGAAACAAGCGCCGCTCTTTAGACCAACTATGGCAAACGGTCAATTGTTCGATGACTAGCTGTGGTAATTTAGGATGGGTTGCGGATAGGCACGGATATCGCTATCAGCAACCTCATCCACACACATTTAAACTATTTCCAGCGATACTCCAGGTAATTAGAAACCTTGCAGTAGAAATAGCCGAAGGGACAGGAAACGCTTATTTTCAACCTCAATCTTGCTTGCTTAATTTCTATAGTAAAGGGGAGGGTAGTCCTAAATAAGTAAGGATAAATTGTAGTAATGCACGAAATACCAGATGGCTCCGATGCGGTTATCTAGCTTTTTTGAGAAAGACAAAAAGTCACCATGACTTGCACTATGTCATAAAGTTTTTTTTAAAGCTGTCTTTTACTTACTGCTGTGCCTCAATGCTAACTGGACGCGGCACTTTCAGTTTCGACTTGAGTTTGTAGCGCACGATTCCGTGTACTGTGCTATGCGCCGCTTGAACATTGTACTGCTGCGCCAACCCATTCTTGAATTTCATAGTAGCTGCGGAATCCTTGGCGCTCTCTCAGCCGCACTCGCAGCCCTTCTAATACATCAGGAGGTAGTTTTGACGGTTTGCCAGGAGAAGTTTTGAGTTGTAACAACCTAGAGATCCCTTGGTTTTGATAAGTACAAAACCAGCGATAAACGGTTGATTCATTACACCAAAGCTCGGCTGCTAGTTCTCGCCGTGTCTGTGCTTGACTTGTTTTGCGTATGTACAGCGCCCGCACTCGGTCTCGAAGACGAGCCGAGCTTTGGTTGCTTAAGAGCGCTTTGAGTTCCTCTGCACTTTCGGCAATCTCAACATCAAACACACTTGTCATGCCTACAGCTCTATCATTTTACTATGGACATATTAGTGCATTCATATTCAGAAATGGTATTAGTCCTGTCATTGGCATACTACAAACCTCGTCTCTAGGTAAATTTGTACTATCTTGCCCCTCATGACACGCTCACTAGCTTTACCCCAAAAAAGGTTATTAGCGCTCTCAATGTGCCGATTAGAGCGGACGGCTGCTACCTATTTCTCGATAATCGCGGCGCTTTTTTCGCGCAGCAATCGACCAAAATCCAGCATGGCTGCTCTTTGGGATAAATAAAATGATTAATTTGTTACCTGAGTTTTTGCTCTTCCAGCTCTTCATACTCTCCGGCAATAGTACGTTTAGTGGCAAAGCCGCTTAAAATTATTTCCCGAATCAGCGATACTTCTTCATCCAAGCTCTGCGCGTGATCTTCATATTTTGATGCTGCTTTCTGTAAATTGTAATTTTTCATTCGCTCTGCCATTTGACGCGAGAACGTTACCTTTTCCTCCATAGCTCGAACAGCCGACCACAAAGCGTTCTCTATATTTTGAGTTTGCTCTGATAGAAAAATACCAGCAGTAAAAGAATGCCCTATAGAACCCATTTGACATCTTTCCCTGGAAGGAAGTAACGTTAAGGCAAAAACATAATGCAGATGCCATGCCGTACCAGAGCAGCCTCACCGACGAAGAGTGGAAAATAATAGAACCTTTACTACCTAAGATCCTACCGCCGAAGAAGCAAACAAGACCTTCTAACTGGAGCAAGCGCGAAATCTTGGATGGCATCTTTTATCAACTGAAAAATGGTTGTAACTGGCAAGACTTGC
>NZ_JBYCCV010000229.1:0-2803 GCF_057473825.1 Aliterella sp. E5.1 | reverse complement strand
ACACAAAAGGATAATTTCAGAATGGTAGTGCCGCCACTTAAATGGGGAAGATGGATTCATTAAGGACAAGCAAAAAGATTTTCTCTAGCAGAAGTCTTTCATCCTACCATTTTTTTGCAACACAACCCTACTAGCAGCTAATACCTCCAGATCCGTCCAGAGGATTGTTCTACGCCAATTTGTTTTAGCAACAATGAGGACATCGAACAGGGAGCCAAACAGCTCTAAAGTGTTACCAAATCACTCTTCAAACTATATAGCTCCTTGTTAGCTATTCACAACAGCAAAACAACTAAATTGATAGCACTATCCAATTTAGTTGTTTTGAGTTTTACCTTACCGTCTATAACTTCATATGTTATGTCTCTATGGGTAAACAAAAATTGATTTAACGGTAGTGACATGGGGATTCTTCACTAGGTGCTTTTGGTAAAGCTTTGGAAGCAAGCACGACTTGAATACCTCTGTTTTGACAATCTTTTGAGAAATCGTTAAGCGAACCGTTGAAATTCTTACTAAGACATTCCTTAAATCCAAGGAAAGCAATGTCATAGATGAGTCGCTGACTAAATTTACCTTCAAAGTAGCCACCGTGAACATTTATGTGCCTTGGAATTGAAAAAAAGTAAGCAAAGCAAAGCCTAATATAATCCACCCAAAGATTTAATGCAGCTCTCCTCGGCGCATGACTAACGACCCCTTTTGGTTTTCCATATTGGGGGTCTAATTTTGTTATAGTATCTTTAAATTCTACATAATCTGTGCAGTCAAAGTAGGTAAATAAATTTGCAACTGCTTCCTCCTCCACAACGCGTCTTTCATTTTCTTCATCATCTGACTGTGTAAGTTCATCAAGTCTCCTATGCTCCAGACTTGAAGCACGAACTTCAAGATTTTCCTGGGGCTTATTGTCGTCACTTCTGCTTAAATTGATGATGCCATACTCATCATCTTTAAGTCTTCGATTACGAAGGTCAGATTTATCCACAAAACGTCTAGCAGTTACGTTACCAAGTTTGTATCCCCTAAAACGAGTCCTAGCTGGAAAACTAAAGTAATTTGCTGCTGTTGAAGCAAGGCGTAAAGCCAAATCTGCCTCATTGCTGAAAACATAGGCTTCTTCGCAGCGACGAAGCGAAGATTTTAAAAAGTTAGCTCTTTCCGATAAAATTGATTCTACAGGAATGTCAGGTGCAACTAAAATCAACCTTCCTAAACTAAAAACACCACCAATTTTTGAGGAAGGATCTTTTTTAGTGAAGTTTTTATCAAGTTTCTCTATTGAATCTGGCTCGAATACATCAGAAAGGATACGAATTGCCTGTGTAACTACTTCACATCCTAAACTATGATTAATAAATGAAAGCTTGATTCTGTTTTTATTAATTGTGATTGCTTTATTTTCAAGTCTTCTGATATCTGACCATTGCCCTTCTGGTATATTTGCCTGTTGGCACACTTCTTCAATTACCGCTCGGTCCAGTTGCCTGAGAAATTCCACTAAATCTATCACTCCGTAGTTGCCAGCTCTGTAGCGATCTCCTTGATAGGTGGACAATCTTAGCGCAATTAATGCTAAAACTACTCCAAAACCCAGTACAAATAAAACTGCAAGAAGCACGAGCAAGGAGTCAGGATTTATAGGAATAGCTATCGCACGAATAGCGAGCATGCCAATCAAAGAGGCAAATAAAACTAAAATTAATCCGTTAGGTATTGGGGGCAAAAACCTATTTGCTTTACCAATTTTACTTAACACAAAACTCAGTAAGGCTGATACTAGAAAAATTGAGAGGAAAGTTTCCTTCAGACTATATACCGCAGGTTTTAACAGTAATAAAGAGATTGTAAGAGTTCCTAAAACTAGCGTGCTAATTAGAATTCCTAGCAGTAGAGTTGGTAGGGCTTGCAAAGCAAATATAATTTTATCTAGAATTGATTTAGATTCACTTTGACCTGGCTCCGAATCGTCTTTGCCTGGGCTTTCAGCCGGCCATCGGTATCCAATAAAAACATTATTTGATGTGCAAATATCTGTGGCATATTTATGTATTTTTTTATATCTTTCTTGAGCATCAGATTGTTTATTAGCGTAACCATGAATAGCAATAGTTAGTTGTGGGTTATTGCTATTACTTAAATACTTTGCGATCTCCTTAATCTTGTTTTCTACTGAGCTTTTATTTGGCTTTCTAGGAGTATCTTCAACATAAATAGTTGCAGTACTTGTTAAATAGTAGCCAGGAACCTTTTTCGATAACTCCTTATCAATGACAGTAATATTGAATGCTATATCATCTGAAATTTTATCTCTAGATTTCATAACTTCACGTGTTTTCCCTATAACAACTAATTCGTCTCTACGCTCAAACAATCTATCGAGCAACACCTATTGGGGTTTAGCCGGGATACGCACAAAACAAGACACCTTTTAAATAAATGTTGCAGAGTGCGCTTTCTGGATTTACCAGCTTGCCCATAAATGATATTAGGATGACCAAAGTTTTACACCGTAAAATCAAATCTTCATCCCTTTCAGTACATCAAACTTGTCCATAAATGATCATTTATGGACAAGTTTTAACTGCAGGAGGAAGGTAAAGTTTGGTATTGAAGCAGCCGTATATCAAAGGTTTTGTTTGATATACCTTACAAAACTTTACAGCGTGTTCCATTGAGAAGGTCGAGGGGAGCATTGCTACTCCACCCCTCCTATCCGCAACCGTGCTTGTAACTTTCACTACACACGGCTACTCAATGTGTTTCCCTTTTGTCAGTACGGAACTTCAAGCTACCATCATTG
>NZ_JBYCCV010000228.1:0-2746 GCF_057473825.1 Aliterella sp. E5.1 | reverse complement strand
AGATGTACTTTGCCAAGGCTTACTTGAACTTTCTTCTAATAGTGAGCGCCTGCGTTCAATGACTTTCTTCCCTCATCTTCAAATACTACCTCTGACCGCAACTTAGTATCAACAGCGATATTTATGCTTTGGGGATGATTGGGATTCAAGCCTTAGTCGGCTTGCCATCGGTGCAGATTCCTAAAGATCCAATTACTAAAGAAGTTATTTGGCGCGATTACGTCCAAGTAAACGATAAACTAGCAGCAGTTTTAGACAAAATGGTTGCCTATCGACATGAAGAAAGATATCAGTCGGCGGTAGAAGTTAGTGAAGATTTACGACAAGTTTGAGCGCAGGAAATATTGCTTTTAAACTTTTTTACCGAGCAATGGCGCAATTGAGTCATAAAAGTAATCGCTTAGGCTAGAAAATTATGAATCTCATTTCTCTGCTTTTACGTTCTTCATGGTTGACCGTTGCGATCGCAATTTTTACGGGATTACTTAGCGGTGCTAGTAGTGCTTGGCTAATTGCTCTAATTAGTACGGCTATTAGTAGCAATGGAACTAATAGCCCTGACTTGGTTTGGCTATTTTTGGGGCTGATAATAGTTGTATTTATTACAGGTTTAATCTCGCAAATTTGGTTGATTCGGCTTGGGCAAAAAGTTATATTTGACTTACAAATGAGTTTGAGCAGAAGAATTTTGTCAGCCTCTTTACGCCACTTAGAAGAATTGGGCGCTCCTAAGCTTTTGGCAACTTTGACAGATGATGTGCAATCTCTCTCCAACCTCGTCTTTGTAATTCCTTTGATAAGCGTCGATATTGCGGTCGTAGTTGGCTGTCTATTTTATCTTGGGTGGCTTTCGTGGCTAGTATTGTTAGTAGTCTTCAGCTTTTTGTTTGTTGCTACTTTGAGCGTACAATTTTTGTTAGCTAGAGGCGAACGTTTATTAGGTTTGGCGCGGGAGGAGCAAGATCGATTATTTAAGCATTTTCGCACTATTACGGAAGGCACAAAAGAATTAAAATTGCATCAAGCGCGTCGCCAAGAATTTCTGGAGGGGGAATTACAAAAGGCGGCGGAGTCTTCACAGCATTACAAAAATGTTAGCTTGAGTATTTTTGCTTTTACTGCTAACTGGGGACAGATTTTATTTTTTCTGGCGATCGCGTTACTACTTTTTGGTTTGCCTCAAATAACAACTATTGAAACTCCAGTTTTATCTAGCTACATTTTAACTGTTACCTATTTAACAACTCCTCTGCGTAGCATCTTAGAGTTATTGCCTAATCTGAGTAGAGCTAGTGTAGCGCTGCAAAAATTAGATACGTTGGGGTTATCTTTAGTAGAGCAATCTGAAGACATAAACTGTCCGCCGCTTGACCTAAAAATTGATTGGCAACAATTAAATTTGTTAGCAGTTACTCACGCTTATCGCGGAGAAAGTGCCGAACATAGTTTTACTCTTGGTCCTATCGATCTAACTTTTCGTTGTGGTGAATTAGTATTTATAGCTGGAGGTAATGGCAGTGGCAAATCAACCCTTGTTAAGTTAATTACTGGGCTTTATACTCCCGAAACAGGACAAATTCAAGTTGATTATCAACTTATAACTGAGCAAAATCGAGAATGGTATCGCCAGCAATTTTCTGTTGTGTTTGCTGATTTTTATTTATTTGAACAGCTATTGGGTATAGATAAATCTAATTTGCGGCAAGTCCAAGATTACTTAAACTTGCTACAACTAGAACGCAAAGTTCAAGTTAGCGATGGCAAACTATCAACTACGGCTTTATCTCAAGGACAACGAAAACGTCTAGCTTTACTTACTGCTTATTTAGAAGATCGCCCTATATACGTATTTGATGAATGGGCTTCCGATCAAGATCCTGTATTCAAAGAAATTTTTTACACTCAGCTATTAATGCAATTGCGAAATCGAGGCAAAACAGTGCTAGTAATTAGTCACGATGATCGCTATTTTCATTTAGGCGATCGCATTATCAAGCTTGATTATGGCAAAGTTGAGTACGACAAATACGTTAAGCAAATATAAAATGCAAAGCTGAACTACTCAATATTGATTTTGGAAGTGCGATCGCGCCAAACACTTGTGTTTTGTTAAAACCTCTGGCGCGAATCCCGAAAAATCCCCCAATTGTAAGGGATTTCAACATCGGCAAAAGCTTATTCACGCAGGAAGTCTATTTTAGTTAGTTGCTGTACAACAAGGTACTAAAGGTTCTCTGGCAATTTGGTCTAATCCAACAGAATCTAACAAATCTACCCATTGGGTGACTATCTCGGAGTTATTGGGGTTAGACTTGCGGTTTTCAAATAGTGCCGCGAGGCTATCATACCAAATGCCATTAACGGCATAAATAGAGGCGTGATCGCTTAGAGATGCTTGTTGCAATACGCTTTGTAAAGCAGGATCGGGTTTAATTCTTTGCACCCAACTATCTACAAATATATCTGCGGAGCGATCTATAGTGTGTAACACTATAGATAAATACCAGTGATAGCTTTTACCCACTTCCAACGGTTTTAAACCAGGCAAACTAGAGAGATTTATACTAGCAATACCACCAGTTTTAGTTGGTGTGAGGTTTTTCTGATAAATCTCGTTATCGTTTTCATCTAGTAAAGATAGTTCTAGTACGTCAGCAGAAGTTTGCGGTACGTAGAAGAAAATTACTGGATACTGGGCTGTAGTCATGCCTAAGTTATTGAGATCGGAAGCTCGTCGTGTAGGGAA
>NZ_JBYCCV010000227.1:0-2846 GCF_057473825.1 Aliterella sp. E5.1 | reverse complement strand
CGACTAGAGCTTTGGGTATATGTATAATCTCATACCTAGAAGTGAAAGTCAAGACTAATTGGAGACTAAGAGTCTCCCGCTATCCATCCCCTCCCTGCCTGCGGCGAGGAAGGGGAATTCCGCGAAATCCGTTAAAATGTATTATTAATATTGCTATTAATAATAGAACAGTATTACTTTTAGCCAAAACTGATATTTACTTACTGCCCATAATTTGGGATTTTCTCAAAGGCTCATTGTGCTACTTCTTCCGCACGCCGAGAAGTAACTTTTGAAGATCGCAAAGTCCTTTGAATCGTCTCATGTCCCATTAATGCACGTAGTTCGTCGATACCGCTCAAACCGACCCTTTCAGGAGCAAAGGTATGTCTCAAATCGTGGAAACGAATTCCTTCTAATTCACTTACGCCCTTAATTACCTCAAGTAGGGATTTATATGTTGTTGCGTAAGATAGACGAGAAACTTTGAGACTAAAAGGTTGTTGGGCTGTAAACAATGCCGACACGCACTGATGCCTGTAATATTTTAGGTAGTTATTTAGACTTTGTGCAGCACTTTCGCTGTAAAAACACCATCGTTGCTGATTTCGCTTACCTTTTACCTGAAACTTACGATTTTGAATATCTACACCATCTAAATCCAACGTCAATATTTCCGCGATTCTAGCCCCCGTGCTGTGTAACAAATGTATTAACGCATCCAAACGAGCATCTGGTTTAATGGTTTGGTAGAGAAGATTTAATTGTGTTGGTGTAAGATAATGCACTTCTTCATCAATCGTTTGGTGCAATTAACCCGGATTGGAGTGAAAACAACACCTGCACATATAGCGAGATTAGATGACCTAAGAAGATCTGCTACTTTGGTTGCTTTTTTGTTAGAACCATCTGCCATATTTGTTGACACGGCAATCTCAATGCACGACAAGATGATAGGTAAATTGTTCCGCCGTAGTGAAAATCAACGTAACCAAAATTTTCAACACGATGGAAAAGCTATTAATGAGAAAGTCAGGCTCTATGCTGATATAGGAGATGCTCTAATTAACGCCAGAGAGGGAAAAGGAGATGCCTATGCTGCGATTGAATCGGTGTTAAGTTGGGATAATTTTCGCAAAAGTGTTGAAGAAGCTGGGAAATTAGCACGTCCTGCGGATTTTGATTATTTTGATTTGCTCGACAGACGCTATTCCCAACTACGTAGATATACACCAACATTACTCTCAGCCTTTGAGTTTAAAGCCAGCAATCCAGCCGTAGCTATTGTTGAAGCGTTAAATTTAATCAAAGAACTAAATGATACTAATCGCCGTAATATACCGGATGATGCACCAGTTGATTTTGTCAAATCCCGATAGTTAAAATATGTGTTCAATAATGGTAAGATTGACCGTCATTATTACGAAATGTGTGTCTTAAGTCAACTCCGAGACTGTTTGCGTTCGAGGGACATTTCAGTTGTAAGTTCTCGACAGTATCAGGATTTTGAGGATTATCTTCTACCCCAAGACCAATGGCAGATTCTGTGTGACAACAATGAAATACCAGTGGCGATTTTGTTACCACTTTTGGGTGAGAAAATTAATGTCAAATTGATTGCTATAGCGTAATTAGAGCTTGGTTGCGAATAGGGGCGAGGGTTTGGCTAGTGGCAGCAATTAGGGCATCGATTTCGTGGAGGTAAAGGAATTCGCGATCGCGGCGGGATGAGTTGGGGGGGTTACGTGGAGGAAGGCTGGGCATGGAACGATTAATTTTTTGCCTGGCCGCTACCTGTTGTATTGTCGGAAGTGCATGGATACTGGAAGCCTTTTTCACCAATTAGCTTACGGTCAAAAGAATAGGTAGCAGAGCATTGGGCTTGTTGAGAGATCGCGCCAATTAAGTAATCGGAGAAATCGGCTTTTCCCACTTTCATGCGCTGTAAAGCTTGATATACGGCGGATCGATTCTCAAACTCCATTACAGGAGTAGCAAGCATAGTTTCTAAAACCTCGGAAATTTGTTGGCGAGTAAATTGGTAAGGTTTAACTCTAAGTACCCAAACTAACTCACAGAGAACAATATTGGAGAGAAAGCATAATTGCCCCTCTGCCTCAATTAACCCGGCGGCTAGTTGCCACTGCTCCAAGTCGTCTTGAGTAAGATAGCGCACTAAAATATTGGTATCAAGTCCAATCACTAGCACCCTCGGAGATTGCAGCTTCCATATTTTCAATCGTTGCGGCACCCATATCGGGACGGTGTAGCATCCCAGATAATGCTGTAACTGGTACAGTGAGGGGAATTACCTTGACCGTGCCGTTTTCATCAATTACAAAGTCAATCTTGCTGCCAATTTCTAACTTCAAATAGTCTCGGATCTCTTTAGGAATAGTTACTTGACCCTTACTTGTAATAGTCGCGTTTTTCATCAACCTACCCCCCCCCTTACTATATTTCATTACCTAATTGTAAGGTAAAAGATGACGAGAAAGAAGAATTTATTAGCTAACAATCCAAAAATCGCTTGCCTCCCGATAAAACTCCCGTTGCCTGTCCCAATTTTGCGGCTTAGGCGAATGCAATAACCCTAGCCAAACCTCTACTAGGGGAATATCTAACGCTTGCTGTAATTGCCATAGAGAAACTTTTGCCCCTTGGTGCTGCATCCAGTTAGCAATCGCCTACAGCCAGCCTTTCACCTCCAAGGTTATCCTGAAGGGAAGAGCGATTCACCTAAGCTAATCGGCATCAAAGTTGCATAATAAAAAGGTAAAGCTGATTCAAAGTAACTATGCCACCAGCAGCCAAGAATTTTTTAAGGTCGGAACAAGTCGTTCATCTACAGCAAGCCCTCAAGGAGA
>NZ_JBYCCV010000226.1:0-2854 GCF_057473825.1 Aliterella sp. E5.1 | reverse complement strand
GGGATTGCTACAGGATACGTGTAAAAACCTGCAAGATAGACCTTAAAGCATTACCTAGACTAGCTTTGGAAATCAGATTCAGCCTTGTAAGCAGTCCCACAAAAAGGACAGAAACGATGCTTGAGAGAAGTAATCCTCTCCTGGCAATGACTACAGCGATCTCGGAGCGCAGAACCACATAGAAAACAATATTTAGCCCTCACCTCCATCCAAAGCGGATCTGGCGGTGTTCCAGGAGTCCAGCACGGTGCACAGAATTTGAGTTGAGAGACAGCCACAATCGGAGTACCGCGACAGACCGCCTCTAAATATTCCACCGGAACTTGCAGCGCATTCGCCAAGCCACTTTTACTATGAGAACTCAGTTTAGTTGTCAGCCCGCGCTCGATTTTTCCCACGCTTTGCAAGTGAATCCCCGCGATAGCTGCCAATTCCTTCTGATTCAAACCGAGCATTAATCGCATTCGTTTGACATAATCACCCACGGTTTCATTAGCGTTGGGCGATTTACTACTTTGGAGAATATTCACAAAACGGTGTTTTAAAATATGTTAACTCAGAACTATAATATGGAAAGTATTATTCAACTTTACTAGTTAAACTAACTGCTAAATTGTCTATCCCACTAGCTACAATCGCCACTGAATTTTTAGAGCGTCCAGGACTCGCTCATAGTACGATAAAATCCTACGAACTAAGTCTCATGCCGCTACTGGGAGAATACGGCAGTTATCCGATTGAAATCTTGAGCCGCTCGACACTAGCAAATTACCTCGACGGTTTATCCCATCTAGCTTACACGACTCATCAACGACATCAAGCAATCTTACAAGCTCTATTCAACTTTGCAGTCGAGCAAGGTTATTTGAAAGTTAACCCCATCACCCGACTTCAACGTCGCAAACCCAACATAGAACGGGGAGAGCATTTTTCAGATCGAGTGATTCGATATTTATCCCCATCCCAAATCACCACGCTCTACCAAGTAATCGACCATCACAGTCGAATGAAAGCTCTGGTGTACTTGCTGCATCGAACTGGTGCCAGAATTGCAGAGGTCTTGGCACTAAACTTTTCAGATCTCAATCTCATCGAGCGCAAATTTCAAGTGATTGGTAAAGGTAATAAAATCCGGTGGTGTTTCTACAGTGAAGATGCAGCAACAGCATTAGATAAATATCTAAAATACTACCGCCCCCCAGAATCAGATGCCCTATTTACCGCCCAAAACCCCGTAACCAAATTAGTCACCCGTCTGAGTTATCGGACAGCACATCGAGACTGGACAAACTTGATTGAGAGCGCACTAGAACTCGATGGAATTAGGATGCACGACTTACGACACACCTTTGCCACCGAACGAGTTGGCTTAATGGGCATCGAGGAGCTACGTGCTTTGATGGGACATACTAACATTCAGACCACATTACGCTACCAAAAAGTTACTTCCGAGCGGGCAGAAATCGTCGCTCACTCAGCCTTAGAACGCTTGCTTCAAGAGTGATGAAATACTCATTAATAGCGAGCGATAAATCTCCTGAAAGTACTGTTTGATTGAGATCTATCACAAATTGATAGAGTATGGCTTATACTCTGCCTTGGACAACTGAGTATTGCCAGATCTCGCTGGAATTCCCAACAGCTTTATGACCGCTATTGAACGGACTGCTTATCCCCGATTCAAATCTCAGGCAACTGTTAAAGAACTGACCGAACTATATACGCCATCAGCATCTGAGCTAGCATTTGCCCAAACACAGGTCAAAAGTAAACGTGGACTGCTGCGCTGGTTGGTGATGCTCAAATCATTCCAGCGGTTGGGTTATTTCCCCCCGTCGGAAGCAGTCCCGCCAACAGTTGTCGGACACATTCGGGCTTGTTTGAATCTCAGTGCCAATGTCTGTGCCATCCCGCCCGAACGTTCGCGCTACAACTATGCAGAGGTAATTCGAGCTTACTTGGGCGTTCATCCTTATGACCGCAAGGCTCAAACTGCCATTGCTACGGTCATCGCACAGGCGGCTGAAGTGATGGAGTATCCTGCCGATTTAATCAATGTCGCAGTCGAAGAATTGGTTAAAGAAAGATATGAATTACCAGCTTTTAGTACCTTAGATCGTTTAGTCAGTCATATCCGTACTGTCGTGAATAACCGCTTGTTTGGGCGCATTATCAATGCGATGACTCCGACTCAGCAAGCATTTGTAGATGATTTGGTATCTACTTCACCCGAATCGGGATTAACCTTCAGTTTACTGAGAGCACCACCGAAAAGTGCTCGCCTGTCTCACATTCAAGCATTACAAGCTAAATTCGAGCAGATGCTCACCTGTGGGGATGTGCGTCAGTTGCTTGTCACCATTGCACCCGCTAAGGTTAAATCCTTTGCCACCCAAGCCAAAGCCTTGGCTCTGACGGACTTGCGGGAGCTAAAACTAGCCAAACGTCGCGCTCTATTGGTTTGTCTGCTCTACCGCGTCCAAGTTAAAACTCGCGACCATTTGGTCGAGATGTTTCTCAAACGAGTACAGAAAATGCACCAGTGCGCCAAAGACAAGCTGGTAGAATTGCGCGAGCAGCATTTAGCACAAACGGAATTGATGCTGGGAGTCTTGGCTGAAATTTTACAGACATCAGCAGGAGAAACCGATACAGCTAGCTTGGGCGAACGAGTTCAATCTGTTTTAACAACGCATGGGGGAGCCGCAGCCCTGTTAGAGCAGTGTGAGGAGATTACCGCTTATAACAGCGACAATTATTTACCCTTAGTCTGGCGGTTCTACAGTCGTTACCGTTCGGTGTTATTTCCACTAGTGCGGGGATTGGAAATCCAGTCCACTAGTCAAGATCTCTC
>NZ_JBYCCV010000225.1:0-2857 GCF_057473825.1 Aliterella sp. E5.1 | reverse complement strand
ATTATCCGCAATATCGCCATCAATCTTGCTCGTTTCAGTGGCTATGATTCTCTGACCAAGGCAGAACGATTTCTTGCCCATGACATCGGCAAGCTATTTTTACTTCTAGAATGAATTATCCCTGGGGGTAAAACCTATTGTCCCTTGGAGCGAGAGGGTAGAATTATCATCACCTCCACCCCCTTGTTTGCAAAACAGGTGTCCTCAAAACTGGCTTATGGTTCTGCTCGCGACGTGCAACGAGACTTAGCCGAAAATCATTGCCGTCCAGTAGCGGTTTCCTACATCCAGCGACTGTGCGAAGCGGTAGCAAGCATCATTGAAGCGAAAGAAGAAAGTTGGAATTATGTCCCGCCCAAAATGGACGCTCCGATTAACAGCGTTGCCATTGGCTTAGATGGAACCTGTATGCTGTTGTGTGAAAGTGGATGGCGAGAGGCGACGGTAGGAACCGTCAGCCTCTATGACGCAGAAGGCGAAAGGCAACATACAATTTATATTGGTGCAACACCCGAATATGGCAAAGCCCAGTTTCTAGAACGGCTAGAGCGAGAAATCCAGCGTACCAAAGCTGGTTATCCTCAAGCGACTTATGTTGGCATTGCCGATGGGGCGGCTTCCAACTGGCAATTTCTCACTCCTCATACCAGCGAACAGGTACTTGATTTCTATCATGCCACTGGCTATCTTTGTTTTGTGGCTGTTGCGCTGCACCCCAAAGACTTAACGCTTCAGTTACAATGGCACTCGCAAAGTTGCCACGCTCTTAAACATGACCATGGCGCTGCAACACAACTCTACCAACAGATGCTTGAACTATCGGTGTCCCAAGAACACCCAAAAGCTATTCAAGATAACTTGGCTGCGGCTGTTACCTATTTTCATAACCATCTTCATCAAATGAACTACGCTTTTTATAGTGAACAACACTATCCCATTGGGTCTGGTGGAACTGTTGCCGCCTGTAAAACCGTAATTAAGCAACGCTTATGCTGTTCTGGGATGCGATGGAAAGAGACTGGTGCAGCAGTGGTACTTAGTTTAAGAACTTTGGTTTTGACTCCGACCCGTTGGAGCCAATTTTGGAATAAGCTCAACCAATATGGTTTCCCTATCTCTCTGTAACTATATCATATTGAGGTCACACCCATTTACAGACCAATTATTACATTAGCTCCTTAGTCTCAAAGGCTACTACTTTCGCGCTTGGTATTCGTCAGCATTGGCGAATTGAAAACCGCTTACATTGGGTGAAAGATGTAATTTTTGGTGAAGATGCGGCTCCCTTCAGTAACTACAGTGCTGCCACCAATTGGTCTATTATCCGCAATATTGCGATCAATCTTGCTCGTTTCGGTGGTTATGACTCTCTGACCAAGGCTGAACGATTTCTTGCCCATGATATCGACAAGCTATTTTTACTTCTAGAATGAATTATCCCTGGGTGACAAGATAATATTGCAGAAGACTTCGCATTGGCGAAAGGGCAAAGGTAAGAACCTTTAACCCTTCCCCTTTTACCTAATAATGCCACGAAGTCTAGTTTTACTTTGCTTGCGTTTTAGCCAACCACCAAGACCAAATATGCCTAAACTCAATACTCCTAAAATAGAAGTTGGTTCTGGTACCGATGTAGCGACAAAGCCGCGCTGTACGCCGTTGAAAGTACCAACACCAATAATATCTCCATTATTATTAATCTCAAATGCCGAAGTTAGCTCCCATCCCAATTCTGAGTCTATGAGGCTATTGAGGTCAGTTAGTTCGTCATCTTCCCACAAAAAAGCGTGTCTTGTTGAGCCATCAAAGAGGGTAGAGAAACCAACTATCTGCTGCGAGTTATTAATCCCTAGTGCCTCACTAACCGCGCCACCTAGTGTCCCTAAGCTAACTCCAGGTTGAGCAACGTTTTGCCATAAAGTAGCCTCCTCAAATCGTGAAGATGGATTTAATACAACTGATCTACCAACGATGTTGCCTGAATCGTCAATATCGTTTGCAAAAGATGCAGATGGTGGAAAAGAACTGTTAGGGTTGGCTGAGGCTGCAATAAGATTAGTCTGGTTGCCATTTCCAGAAAATACACCATTAACAAAACCACCACTAAATACACCAGTACCAACTACTTGAGCTTGATTGTTGATAGCAATATTAAAAATTCCTCTAGGAAATATTGCCTCAGTTACTGTCCCGTTACTTTCTTGGACTAAGCCAAGGCGACCATCATAAATTAGCGCTATTGTCCCTGAATCGTTGATGTCTTCAGCACTAATAGGAGGACAAAAATTGGTGCAGAAGTAATTACGGGGTAAGTCAGAAATTATACTGCCATCCGAGATGAAGGCTTGATTGGGTATAATTGTTTGCTGGGCTGTAGAAGCATTTACGGTTAAGCCGCCACCAACGATCGCACCATTATTATTGATAGATGTAGCAAAAATATTGCTATTGTTAGCGCCAGGAAGGGTAGTTATATCTATGACATTGCCAGCTTCCCACAAGTATTGCTGTCCTACTACCTGAGCGCTATCGTTAATATCTGAAGGCAGAAAATCTAAACCAGTAATTTGATACAAAGAAGCTGCGGCGACGGGTGCAACGCTTCCTATGCCGATTGCAACGGTTCCGAGTGAGGCAATTGTTAGTTTTTTTACTGAAAACATGATTATTTCTCCTACTACAAACCAATATAGTAGTCCAACTATCTTATTTTTAAATAAAATGCTTTACCCCTCTTTTATCACTCTAAGCAGAGAGTATTTAGAATAAAAATAGATACTACTGTTTGAAAGCAAGTATGTCAGTTGCGAGATCTGCTCAACCCACAATCCGATTTGTAGATGAGTACTGCCGACTA
>NZ_JBYCCV010000224.1:0-2910 GCF_057473825.1 Aliterella sp. E5.1 | reverse complement strand
TCACGTATTTCTTCTCGGCTGGCAAAATGGGTCAGTATGCTTGCATCAATTGTCTGACTCATTAACTCTGTTTCTACTTGCTTTACTTTACCCTAGCCTACGCTATATTTTTTATGCGGTTGCCCTACCCAGGAACCCTGCTGCTATGTCGGAGCGCAACTTAGTATGAGTCATTATTTTGATCGGTAGTATTAAGGTTGTTTCCGAAGGGGAACTATCAACACTCAATTATATAGCGCGAAGTCAGGCGTTAGCTCCGGTACAGCTATCACCCACTTAGCTAAAGCAAAAGAAATTGCGGCTTATTGTACGAATAATGCCGCCGCCATTGATCGCCATGGTGCATTCCCCCAACAGGAATTTGAATTACAGCAGTTCTCATTCCGATAAAGTACAGCTTTAGGATTTAATTACTGTGAGGTCATGCTTAAGGTGTACTGCACTCAAGTGCGAACCGCTATAATTGCCAACGCTGGCTTGCTATCGACTCCACTCCAAGCGCATTTAGGTGGATGGGGTGCAGGAATAGACGCAAGTAATACTTACGAAACGCTGATGTTGCTCAAACAAATTGGGCGCGGTAATTTAGCGGTGGGGCGGATCTATGAAGGACACGTTAATGCGCTGCAACTGATGCAAAGCTTTGGGACGAGAGAACAAATTGAGCAATTAGCCGAGGATGCACAACTGCACCATAAAATATTTGGGGTTTGGAATGCTGAAGCAGAGGACGGAGTAAAAATTATTCCCCTCAGCGACGGACGGTATCGGCTAGAAGGCTCGAAAACCTTTGCTTCCGGCTCTGGCTACGTTGGTTAGAGTCGATGGGGGTTATTAAACCCCGCACCTCTCCTACAGATCCGGACGTGAAACTTTCGCCTCATCCGGCTCCCAGATATTCTTAGGGTTGTTGTTCCCTTTTGCCCATGTGGATATAATCGTGACAGAATTCATGTATGGCGACTAGATTGTTGTTTTTCCAGTTGCTATGATTTCCGTCTCTGTGGTGTAAATGTACCCGTTCATCACTGATACATTTTAAGCCACAGTGTCCGCACGTATGGTTTTGCCGTTTTAAGGCTCTAGAGGTGTGGTCATCGTACAGCTTACTGTTGCGTTCGCTCCAGTAGGCTACATCTCCGTCGTAGGGTGATTTATTCCCTGTGACGTTGATAAATAAACCTGTTTTCGGAGTATGGAACCGATGGGAATCCCTTATCCAGTAGTTTTTTACTGGAATGCTGATTTTGTTTCGCTTCCTTGTTAAATACCTTAAAGGTTCTGCTTTCGATGTGGTATAGCGAGAATTTTGCGCCATTCCTCATGCAGAATCTGTGGTAATTTCTCCAGCCTCTAACGATGGGGGCTAATTTTTCTGCCTTGACCTTCGCGCCATAATTCGAGCAGTTGACGATTGTTTTTACCTTCTGGCGAAATTTTTTAAAGTTATCCACTGAAGGAGTGCTTTTAAATTTTCCGTTGCTCAGCACTTTGAAGTGCCAGCCAAGGAAGTCAAAACTATCGGTCGTAGCGGTTATCTTTGTCTTCTTCTCACTTGCCTTCCTTCCTCTAGTGGCTAGAAACTGGTTAATCCTTTCACAGCAGTTTTCACTTGAGTAGAAACCAAAATTAGATAAACTAAAAGAGTAGTAGAAATAAACAGATTGATGCCTGCTGCTTACTCAATTGACTTACGCCAAAGAATCATCAATGCCTATGAAGCCAAAGAGGGTTCACAAAGAAAATTGGCAAAACGTTTTGCTGCGTCAGCTTGTCTTTCGTCAAAAGATTGATTAGTCGTTATCGAGATACAGGATTAGTCAAACCTAAATCTCATGGAGGAGGAGCAAGAGCCAAAATCACAGTATCCGATTTAGCACAAATCAAACAACTGGTTGAAGAACAGCCAGATGCTCTACTGCGAGAGTTATGCGAACGCTGGCAGCAAAAACTCTTAATTAGAGTCAGTAATTCCACAATGCACCGCAGATGGCAACAGTTAAGATTAACTACTAAAAAAAACTCTCTATGCCAGTGAGCAGAAAAGCCCCAAAGTGGAACAGATGGGATTCGACGATCGGGATTGGGTGTTAAGTATCGATCCAAACAACTTTGTTTTTGTCGATGAGTCGGGGATTAATTTAGGCATGACTCGACTTTGATGGACGAGCCAAAAGTGGAGAACGATTGTACGATTGTTGTCCTCGCAACCCTTGGCTCTAATATATCTTTAATTGGAGCATTAAGTCTTGATGGGCTGATTGCCACTATCAGCCTTTCCGGAAGCGTTAATACAGAAGTTTTTATCACCTATGTACAGGAAATTCTGACCCCTCAACTATGGATGGGAGCCTTTGTTATTATGGATAATCTTCCTGTTCATAAAGCGCATCGGATTCAAGAAATTATCGCTTCGGTAGGCGCAAAGGTTGTTTTTTTACCTCCTTATTCCCCAGATTTGTCTCAAGCTCGAATTATGCTGGTCAAAACTACAACAGTGCCTACGCACTGCTAAAGCCAGAACAGCCACAGCTATCAACCAAGCTTTAACCAAAATTATTAATCAGCAAATTTCATCTGATGACGCTGTTGGATGGTTCAATCATTGTGGTCTATTCATTTGAAAATCGCTGTCAAGTATTTCCTTGGCATCGTCTTGGGGTCGAAGTATGATGACCATATCATCCGCGTAACGAATTGATGGTAATACTTGATGTCCAGCCCTTATTGAGTAAGTGTGGCATTCTTCGATATCGTTGAGAGCGATGTTTGCTAGTAGTGGACTAAATAGAGTAGGGACAGAGCGCACCTTCAGGTCTTTCGACTTGCGTGTTTCTTCCATCCCTCTCCCCAAACGAAGCGTGACAGTTTCCCGTCACTTCGCTTTCCATCACTGCAATCGACTATGAT
>NZ_JBYCCV010000223.1:0-2799 GCF_057473825.1 Aliterella sp. E5.1 | reverse complement strand
AAAAAAACGTTGTGCAGCATTTTTTGGAGAGAAAGTATTTGCACTACCTTAATAGCACCGATGGTTTCACCAGTTACAGAAGCTAAAACGCCTTCAGAATTTCGATGATCTCTAGCAAACTTGCGAATGCGACTAATCATGCTGCTAGTTAGGATAAAAAGCAGAGGGAAAATTGCTACGGCGACTAAAGCAAGTTCCCAATTTATCCAAAACATGATTGCCGTCATACCTATCAGTAAGACAGTATTAGTAAATAAAGGTAGGGTAGTTTTGGTAATGACTAGTCGCATTTTTTCAATATCGGCGGTGACACGGGTAATCAAGTCGCCACTTTTAAACTTCTGGTGAAAGGACAGAGAAAGATGCTGCAAGCGATTGAAAAGATTGCCCCGTACTTCTGATAAGATTTCCACTACTGCCAAAGACATACCGTAGGTACTCAAATATGCGGCTATACTGCCTACGACAGCAATACCTACACTCGCCAGAGCCAAAAACGTCAACAACATCATTGGACTTAGACCAAAGGGATTGGCAACGCTTGGGGAGTTGTTGTAAGCAGGTACAAGAACATAGTCAAATATATACTTTAGGGGCCAAGGCTCTAACAAGCGCAAGCCAGTTTCAAATAATAAGGCGAAAAAAGAGGCAGTAATCACAAGTCTTCGCTTACGGATGTAAGGTGAAAACTTACGTAAAATCCGCAGTGAGCCTGGTAAAACTTCCTTTAAATTCTTTTCGTTTGGGCGATGACCCATTAACTATATCTCCCTGGGATCTGAACTATACGGATTCGGTTTAACTTATCAACTTGCTTTTTATTTCATTAATAACTGGGGCTAAATGCCTCTTTTTTGGTAAGAAAATGTTGTAAAAAAGTATTAGTATTTTCCGCACCTCCAAGATCAAAAAATTGTTTTTTACTCTCTATCTGTTCTGTTGATATGCATTTAATAATAGTGTCAGCCAAGTAAGCAGGATTTAAATCATCAGGGTGGATTACTTCGACAACTCCTAATTTCTCTAACTTTTGAGTCCGGAACAACTGCTCTTTGTCTTGGTCGTTGTGGCTTAGGGGAACAACAATTGCTCGTACACCTGTACTGAGAATATTCATTGCAGTATTGTATCCACTTAAGCTAATAGAAATATCTGCCGTCTTCATGTATTCAAGAAGCTGGGAAGTATATCTAGCAATTTTAATACTACTTTGATTGCCATCGTTTACCTCTGGGTTGTCGAGCGGATTCAAAGTCAATTGGAGTGCAGCTTGTTGTAAGCTTAATACTTTATCCTCTGGCATGAAAGGACCAGTAAAAATTTGAATTTTATGCCTAACTTTTTTGGCAAGTATGACACTTGCTTCTACAACAACTTGTAAAAGTTCATGCCCTATTCTCCCGCCGCCAACACTTACTAATATTTTTGTAAAACCTGCCGGGACGCTTGCATCAGGGGCAGAAATTTGCGTATCTACTGGGGTTTCATCCCATAAATTGCTACAATTTCCTGGCAATGATTGGGCAATAAATCCAGTATGGGCAACAAGACATTTTATATCTTGATGTTGTGTAAAACTATCGGCAAATGTTTGAAAATTAGCATCGGAGTGAAACAACAATAAATCAAAATATCTGTTCATTAAGTAACAGATATTTTGTTCTTCTTGAACGTTACTTACTTTGCCAATCACATCGCGTAGACTGCAAATAATTTTTGTATTTGGGGCTGTGGATTTGATGTATTCTAATAGTGGAAGTAGCTCAAACAAAAGCATATGTCTTCCAAAAGGAAAAAACTCAGTAATTAAACAATCGCTCTGTACTCGTTCAAAAATATTAATGAGTTGATTTTTTCTTATTTCTTGAATACTCTCAACACTTTGAAAACAGTCAGCTACTCTCAATTTTCCATCTTCCAACCAAATTGCAGGTAGCTCAATGAGTTCAACTTGAGGCGGCATTTCAAAGCCAACAATTGGCGGACCGCCATTGATAAAATAAACTTGAAAGTTTTTAACTAAGCTACGAACAATTTCTGTACTACGAACTAGATGACCTATACCACTTAAATATTGGCAGTAAAATATAATCTTTTTCATTGGTCAATTATGAGTTAATAATCGCTTTTGCTGTGTTAGATGATTTTGGTAAAGAGGGCTGAGTGTACGTTGGTAAGAGGTTACTGAAACTTTGGCGTGAGCGCTGAGGCGCACGCTTTGCCGGATTGTTGTTTGAGAAAGCAGTGCAGAAATATTTTCAGTAACGCAATGCAAGGCATTCATGTTTAACTCAAAACTTGGCTGATGCTGCGGTATCAACTGACTCAACAGCGCTTGCATCAATACTGCTGGATCGATATTTTCTGGGTTGATAGCTTTGAATAAACCAAGGTTCGCCATTTTTTCGGCTCGGATTGATTGCTCCAGTGATGGTTTGGTGCGCGGGACAACTACCGATGGAGTTCCGGCTGACAAAATTTCACAAATAGTATTGTATCCAGCCATTGATACAACGGTATCTGCCGCTTGAATGTAGCTCATCAAATCGTCGGTAAATTCCCCAACTTGAACCTGGGGATGTGCTTTTGCTGCTTGTTCAACCTGTTGCTTTTGTCCTACGGGCATTTCTGGTCCGCAAATTATGAGACTCTTAAATTGGCAAGGTGTGGGCAACAATGCCAAACCTGACAAATAAGCATCAACTAACTCATAACCGTCTTCGCCGCCCCCAGGGGTAACTAAAACTAAGCGCTCCTGTGGTAGCAATTGCAATTCGTCTCTAATGCAGCTTTTGCTTT
>NZ_JBYCCV010000222.1:0-2944 GCF_057473825.1 Aliterella sp. E5.1 | reverse complement strand
TTCGCCTCAAACTCTGTACGGCTCTTACTGCTTGCACAGTAAACAGTCCGGCACTCAACCCAAGGCTAATAAAAACTTCTCCCCAGACTTGCTGGAATTATGCCGCAGCGTGTTGGGTTGGGATATTGAGCGCAAAGTTACGAAAACTGGCAAATTCATTAGGGGATTGAGGTTGCGTACTGATGGCGATGGGGATTTCCCGACTCATGATTACAACTTGATGCAACTATTGACGGGTGGTGACGGGTCAGGTGACGGGTCGGGTGACGGGTCAGAACACTTGCCCAATAAGGATTTGAGCAAAGGTGACGGGTTAGTTCAAACTTCTAAGAAAAGTTTAGAAATAGAAAATCAATTAGAGTACGAGCAAAAAATAAATAATGAGGATACGTCTTTTTCAGTCATCCCACTTGAACCATTACTAACAAAGGATTCTGACCCGTCACCCTTACCCGTCACTCCATCCGTCACCAACATAAAGGAATTACCGCAGCCCAAAACGCCGCCACTGGAAGAAGGGTTGAGCGACCAAGATAAATTGAGCCGCCTGACCAAAAATCGCCGCCACTATCCGACGCTTTGGTACACAGGAATTGAGGATATTCCTCGACTGCTTAGGTTTCGGAGTGTAGAGCTTTGGTTTGATGAGCAAACAATAATTGCATTTCCTGATGGCTGGCAAAGTCCACAACGGTTTGTTTTGAATGAGATTGAATTTGTGGCTCAGTCCTAATAATTACTGGAGATAAAGTTGTTCCACTACTATGATGAATACTGAGTTGAAGTCACGGGTTGGGTTAAACCTAGAAGTGTTATGTTGAAAGCTTTTTCTGCTTCTAAATTCGTTAGAAGATTGATCTTTTCTTTTTCTGCTTTAGTTGTTTTATTACCAATTAGCGCCAAGGGTCAACCTTCGCCTGATTCTGCTACGTTCAATCAAAATACCAGCGTGTTGAACGATTTGGTTGTGTTGCAAAAAATGGTAAGCTGAAACAATTCCTCTAGAGAAAATAATTCTGTCTGCCTTTGATGAATCCATCTTCCCCGTTCAAGTGGCGGCACTATCAGCCCGAAGTCATCCTACTATGCGTGCGCTGGTATCTCAGTTATCCGCTTTCATACCGCCAAGTAGCAGAGATGGTGAACGAGAGAGGAATGAAAGTAGACCACACAACAATTTACCGTTGGGTGCAGGAGTATAGTCCAGAAATAGACAAGCGTTTTAGACCACACTTGCGTCCAACTAATGACTCGTGGCGAGTGGATGAAACATATATTAAGGTTAAAGGGTCTGGCAATTACTTATATCGGGTCGTAGATTCACAAGGAAACACTTTAGACTTTCTGCTCACAGCCAAACGAGATGCTCTGGCGGCGAAACGTTTTTTCCGTAAGACATTGAAAGCTATGCATACTCAGATTCCACGAGTCATTACTGTGGATAAAAACCCCGCTTATCCAAAAGCCATCAAGGAACTCATTGCCGCCAAAAAGTTACCCGAAATAGTGAAATTACGACAGATTAAATATCTCAATAACATCGTGGAGCAAGATCATCGAGGCATCAAACGATTAGTCGAACCGGGGATGGGATTTGGGTCTTTCAATACGGCACGCCGAACCATCCGAGGATATGAAATCATCAATATGATGCGAAAAGGACAGATTTTAGGAGTTCCCAAAGGAGCCATCAAAGAGCGGATTCTCTTCGTCAACAGAATCTTTGGAGTGGTTGCATAATCGAAACTCCTGCAACAGGGGTTTTCTGTCCTCGCAAAGTTTTTGCAACACAACCGTAATTTGTCACAATTGGCGGTGATTACCTTCTTCGCAGTGCCAAGAAGGACAATCCTTCTATGGATTCTAAATTATTGAACCATACTTTATGTCATCTATCCCAGGAATGATAAATTAATTTAAAATTATATGCTTTTAGATAGATTTGTAAATATGGAGGCATACAATACTATTCAAACAGTATTAATTTACTATTTGAATAGGTAAGAGTGAGCATACATGAACTAAATACTCAGATTACTAAGAAATTTTTTTCTAGGAGAACCTTGGCTTTTACGATTCGCTCATTTTTAGAGCAGTTGCTAAAGTTAGTAATTCAGGATGTTTACTCATTTTGCAACTCCAATAAACCCAATCGTCATCAATGGAAGTTTCATACTTTTTAAGTAGGCAAATTCCCCGATTAGTAAAAAACAATACCATTGAATCGCATTGTTTTTTACCAAAAAGTTTTAGCAACACAACCGTAGTTTATGCCTTTACTTTGTCAAACATCAAAACTGATAAAAAGAGTATGAGGTTGATCCGAGATAACGGCTCGAAAGGAAATAAGAGCTCTTAACCCTTGATTTTTCTTTACCTACAACAGCATTGCGTACAAGAGAGTAGCAAACTCTAAAACCTATGTAGGATAGTTGTTTTCAGCTTTAATTTTTTATCTGCTCAACCTCTACTATGGCATATTGCTCTCAATATGCCACTACAATTTGGTATGCAGATTCTGATTCAAAAATGTTTGTAAAAGGAAAAAATTAAATATGTTGAGTATCCCTAAAGATTGTGTTACCAAAAAATTAACAGGCTTCAATATCAAAGCCCTTGTTGATGAAACAATCCGTGAAGGAGTTGAACGTTCAGCCTTCGCCATAAACACTGACAGCAAATATGAACTCGTAAAAAGAATGATTGAAGCAGGGTTGCGAGAGTTTGTATTGGGAATCAGCCCAGAGAATACGGAGTTATTAAGTAGGTGTTTAGAAAGAAGGGCACTAGGAGACTTTGCAAACAACACTAAATTCATATTTATTGCTTTACTGAATTCGTGGGAAACTACATTTCACTACCTTAAAGATCTCCCAGAATCTCATCTGAGAGACTTGACTCTAAGTTTTGGAATGATTAATTTAAAATCGCAGAGTCAGCTCTT
>NZ_JBYCCV010000221.1:0-2976 GCF_057473825.1 Aliterella sp. E5.1 | reverse complement strand
GGATTTTGGCAAAATGACTACAAAGGAAGTCTGATGTGAGAAAATAAAGTTTAAAAGCTTTACATTACAAGCTTTTTCAAGTTTTAGTTTGTTTTTTCCTTACTCAGAGTGACAAAAGAGGGGTAAGTACAAGTTCTTTTTTGCCCAATAAAGAGTTGACGGCAACAACTACTGGCTGACCGCCAACATCCAAAACAATCCCCAAGTGTTGGTTAAATTGATCGGCAGAGGGGACACTATTGCCGCGCGAGTAAGGCAAAATTTTGGTCAAACAAAATATTGGCACTGGGTGATCGTGCCAAATTATTGTTTCTGGACCAGAAGCATAATCGCAAAATTCAGCTAAAGCAATAATTTCTAAAATATTTACAGATGGAATTGCCAAAGTGCGCTGCTGACAACGACAAAGTAGCAAAGGTAAAATACTTAAAGTCAAAGGAATCGTAATTGTAAACTTAGTTCCTTGCCCAACTTGAGTTGCTACGGTGACTGTGCCGCGCAGTCGCTCTACTGGGGTACGAACTACATCCAACCCCACACCTCGACCCGAAAGATCGGTAACAGAATTCGCTGTAGAAAACCCCGGCATAAATAGAAATTGCAAAATTTGCTCTTTTGTTAGCTTGGCAGCATTGGGGCTATGCAAACCTGTTTCTATAACTCTCTCTAAGACTTTTTCGGTATCTATACCGCACCCGTTATCAGAAATTGCAATTATTACCTGATTGCCTTGGACGTGAGAGGTCAAAGTAATTTGCGCCGTTTTTGGTTTGCCTTGTTTTAAGCGCTCTTGGGGGGTTTTAATCCCATGATCGAAAGCATTGCGTAGTAAGTAGGTGAGCAGAGTTTGCAATTGTTCGAGAATTACTTGGTCAATTAAGGTTTATTGGTTGGTAATCTCAAGTTCTACAGATTTGTGGTAGCGCTGACTCATAGTTTGCAAAGGAGTAACAAACCTCTGCGCCAAAAATTTAAACGGGACTAAACGAGATTCAGTTAAGTCGCCGCGCAGCCCATCGAGTTGCTGGCGCAGCCGATCTAGTCCGCCTTGAAAGTCGCGGGCAATTAATTCAATATCCGATTTAGTTTCCTGCACTCGAACCATAACTTCTTGCAAGTCTTGCAAGGTCGAGTGAAAGCCCGTGTACTGGTCAAATTGCAGAACGTCAAATTCGCGATCGCTATTCTCTAGACTTGCACCTAATGAAGCTAGAGGGCTGGCTAACTGGTCGTAGAAAACTCGTACCTGTTCACCGCTATCAGCAAACTCATCCACACACATTTAAACTGTTTCCAGCTATGCCGCAAGCGATTAAGGATTTAGCTATAGAGATAGCTCAAGAAACGGGAAACAATGATTTTCCTCCCCAATCTTGCCTGCTCAATTTTTACACTAAAGGTGAAAAATTGGGGATGCACCAAGACAATACGCGCGATTTGTTGAATGCTGAATCACGGTGAAAGTCCGTACATAAGCACTCTAGACCAAGACTTCCAAGTCTAGTCTAAACTTCTCGATCAATGTAGGTGAAAATCCTACCCGTCAAACTCAGACGTGACTCCTTATCTGACCCCAGTGACTAGGCTCGGTTCCTAGAGGCTGAAGCGGGTAGCAGGGCGCAATCAGACAACCGTTACGGGCTGACACTGGCGCTAACAGGGAGTTCCCATGATGAAACAGATTCTGGAAAAGCAACCTACTTTGGTAGCAGGGCGTAACATTAAAAACCCTGACTACGCCAGAGATTAGTATCCCGCCGCATTGTGTATTAGATAGCGGCATGAGTAAGGGGTTCTGGCGGTTGAACTGAATCCATCTAAAGGAACGAACAATCGAACGAGAGGAACGAAGAAAAACAGTCTGATAGGTCTAAGGAGTCGTACCCTTAGTAGGCTTGACGAGAAGCGGAAGTCCACAGACTGGGTAGGATGGCTCGTAATTGAGTCAAGGTTTAAAGACAACACTTTTGGAGCAGAGCATGGTTAGCCACAGCAATAATGCTAGTGAACTTTGGAAGAATTTACTCTGGAAAAAATCTCGGCGTGACTTATTCCGCTTGCAAAAACGAGTGTTCAAAGCAGTTTCAGTTGAAGACAAGCGAAAAGCTAGGTCACTTCAGAAACTAATCTTAAAGTCCAAGTCTGCAAGACTATTGGCAATTCGTCAGGTTACTCAGCTAAATGCGGGCAAGAAAACGGCGGGAGTTGACGGCAAAGCGTCCTTATCTTTTGAAGAACGCTTTAGTTTGAGTGAGACCCTCAAAGAAAACGTTAACTTATGGAAACACAATAAGCTGCGAGAAATTCCAATCCCCAAAAAGGACGGAACAAAACGCATACTAAAAGTTCCCACAATTGCAGATAGAGCTTGGCAATGCCTAGCAAAATACGCTTTAGAACCCGCCCACGAAGCAACCTTCCATGCTAGGAGCTACGGGTTTAGGACTGGTCGCTCGGCACACAATGCCCAGAAATACCTATTCGACAACCTACGCTCACAATCACATGGAATAGATAAAAGAGTCATTGAACTTGATATCGAAAAGTGTTTCGACAGGATAAACCACGCATCCATCATGGATAAACTCATCGCCCCAAAAGGCATACGGGCAGGAATCTTTCGCTGTCTCAAATCAGGAGTTAACCCAGGATTTCCCTCTCAAGGAACGCCGCAAGGTGGCGTAATTAGCCCATTACTTGCCAACATTTCTCTAAATGGAATTGAGGAAATACATCAAAGCGTCCGCTATGCCGACGATATGGTGTTTATTTTAAAACCATCAGACGATGCTGAAGAAATACTGAACCGTATTAGGGTAGTGCGTCAAATAAACGTGGGATTGGTAGAGTAGAGGGGATCTCTCATCTGCAACTCGTCCATGCAATGCCCTTTGTGTGATCATTCTAAAGCCCATAAACACGGCAAGATGCCCAACGGACATCAACGCTATCTCTGTCCTGTTTGCCAACAGACGT
>NZ_JBYCCV010000220.1:0-2860 GCF_057473825.1 Aliterella sp. E5.1 | reverse complement strand
ATGGCAGAGGCCCAAGCTCAATTTATTCTTTTGGGGGATGATTACTCTTTTTATCAGACCCTGCGGGAAAAACTTCAGTGGGCTGGAGCCCGGATTCGCTATCGCAACCACCACCGATCTTAAGAACGCTTGGACGCAGTACAGGCTAGAAATCGAACTGAGCCTTGGATGATGGCTGCCTGCTTGTCTGCTGATTCCGAACCTGCCTTATCAATAGAATTTATGATGCGCTTATCCTGACCAGTTAAGCTGATTTGCTACTCAGCAACTGAACGATAGACTTCAAGTTTAATCGCTATCAGTTTGCCAGCACAGTAGAAAACTACGGGCAGAGCAAAAGCAATCCGGTAATCTTGAAGCGATGGGAGATTAGAGATGGTGCAGGCAAAAATTGAACCCCGCCATTATACTCCAGAAGAATATCTCAGCCTGGAGGAGAAAGCTAATTATAAAAGTGAATACCGAGATGGAGAAATTGTGCCGATGGCTGGTGGGACGACCAATCACAATGAAATATGCCTTAACTTTGCTGCCCACCTCAAATTTGCCCTAAGGCAGCAAAACTATCGGGTCTATATTGGTGATGTCCGCCTCTGGATACCTCGATACCGTCAGTATACATATCCTGACATTATGGTCATACAGGGAGAGCCAATCTATACGGCACGAGGTACAACTACGGTGATGAATCCTATGGTAATTACTGAAGTTCTCTCGAAATCTACTCAAAACTATGATCAGGGAGAAAAGTTCATGTATTATCGGTCAATTCCAGAAATGCAAGAATACATTCTAGTTGGCCAAAGTCAATCTTATGTCATGCAGTACACCAAAACAGAAGTTGGGAAGTGGCTACTGAGCGAGTACGAGGGCAAAGACTCTGCTTTAAGGCTAAGCGCTATCAATTTTGAAATTTCATTAAATGATCTCTATGCAGGCATTAATTTTGAGGAGGAAGAAGGATAAAAGCTTTTGAGATAACAGTTACTATGCTACTGCAATGCTTTGAGAAACCTTTCAACATCTTTTTCTAAGCAAGGCATCAGGCTTTGAGCTTTATCCAAATTAATCTTTAACTGAGGGTATTCTATGGGAACTCCGTAGGCATGACGAAAGAAGTGCCGAAACCCCCGGAGGGCATTTAGGCTTAAATAAGTTTCCTGGGAGAGTAGCGCTGGACGAATCCCAGCCACCACTTGGGTCATCCGCTGCAAAAGGGCTGTATGCCAACGGGCTGTATCCGTAATTTGGTTCTCAAAGTGGGCTGCTATCAGCTTGAGTAGATCTTCGACAGCATTGTATAGGTTGTGAATTTGATAGGCAATGCTTTCCATCCTGACTAGATCATCTGGAGAAAACTCTTTTGCTCGTTCTTCAACCTTGACAGAAATAAGCCTGATTAAGCTCATTTGGGCTTGAATATCCGCTGTTAAGACGCTTAAATACCCTTCGTCCACAAAACCCCCCTCTGACGAATCCGATCGGCAAAGTGACACTTCTTGAGTTCAATCAGATCCACTTCTCGTCCAGTCGCCGTTGACAGCAAGCTCATGGCATTAAAGAAATCTTCTGGATTCATTTCTTCAACGGCAATATCAATATCTGAGGTTTGTTTGAATTTACCCGGACGGATCAGGGAGCCAAATAGATAAGCCCGGTGAATTCCATGGCTACCGCCAAGTTCCTCTAGCCATTGGATAACCTTGGCAAAAGTGGCTTGACGTTCTTGTTCCAGTTTGGTATCGCGTTCAGCTATCCAATTATCAAGAATATAGGTGTCAAAGGCCATGACTTTCAGTCATCTTGAAATAAAGCTAATTTCTTCTCGGCTTAAGCAATTATCCTTAATACCTAGTTTAAAGGTGGGAAATTGATGTTTCTTGTTTAAGCGAGATATGATAACCACATCAACTATTTCTCCTTCTTCAATCCCCTCTGGCAAAGCATTTTCCAGGATAATGGCTTGACCTTTAATATAGCCTTTCAAATCTTTCACCTCACTTAACTCTATATCGCCTGAACATGAAGATAACCAGTAATGGCATCTTTGATGTTGCTGACTGCCTCATCTAGGGTCTTGCCTTGGCTCATACATCCAGGCAGTTCAGGTACACTGGCAACATAGCCTTGATATTCTTGATCAAATGTAAAAATGACTTGGAATTTCATAACTTGAAGTCCTGCCCATATGCTTGATTATACCGCTGAGCCTGAAGAGGAGTAGCCTTTAGATAGCTAAGCCTTAACGCTAGACATCAGGGTGAGTACTCCTCAGCAACTGAACGTTAGCCTTTAAGGATTTGGGCTGCAGTCTGATCCCATCTGAAGACTTTTATGATTTGGTGGCCTTTAGCAATCAAGAGATCGCTACAGTCCATCAGCTGCCACTGCTCTATACAGGTCAAGATTTTAAGGCGGCAGGATTATAAAATAACGGATTAAACCAGTTGATCTGGATCAAAACCCATTTCTCGCAGCCGGGCTGCTAAGCTTTCCGACCGCTGTCGCTCAAGACTTAACTGCTGTTGCAAGCGTTCTCGTTGCTGCTGCTCTTGAGCAATGCGCTCTGCTGAAGAGGGCAACCAGTCACCTTCAGCATTCTGCCATCTTAACCATAGGCTCTCAATCCCTTCGTAGGTGCCGCTCCATAAGCCAAGGCCCAGACCTAACTCAGGTAGCCAAACCTGGGGAGCATCAGCTAGCGTTAATTCCTGATAACGACCGGCCAAATTTTGAAATGCCCGCAATTGGTTGCTGTAACGATTAAAGATAATGTAATAAGGAACCCGCAGAATCTGTTCGTAAACCTGCCATTTCGTCGGCGGTTGATTAATTTCCCGTAGGGTTTGACCCAAGTCTT
>NZ_JBYCCV010000219.1:0-3001 GCF_057473825.1 Aliterella sp. E5.1 | reverse complement strand
CCCTTTCTCTGCTATGGGTTTCCACAATCTTCTGGCGCAAATCATTTGAGTAAGCTTTCATCCATTTAGCCATTAATAGTTGTAGCAATGCTTCTCACTTTATCTCATTCAATCGAGAACCGCTGTAAGTATGCTTTTAATCCTATATGGGCTAAAATCGGAGCCTACGAGCATATATCTTGGTATGAAACAAGTTGGGTGCAGTTAGGGATTTTGTTTTTTTGTGTAGTAGTTTTTATATCAGCTATCGTTATTTATCCTCTTGTGCCTTTAATCGGGCGTTTGCGAGGTAAGCGGTTTCAAAGGAAGCAATTGCGCTGGGCTTGGATACTAGCAGGTTTAATCGGTACTTTAAACTTGGGTTTCTTAATTGGTTTTCCTCTATCAGTCTGGCTGTATGGCTTTTGGCGGCTAGTGTATGGCGTACCGACTGTTGCGATCGCCTTTCTCTGTATTCCTTTGCTTACCACTGTGTTAACACTAGGATTGCTTATCTTTACCGTTTTGGCTTGGAAGAATAATTATTGGTCTTTCTTTAAGCGATCGCACTATTCCTTAATTACCCTAGCCGCTTTAGTCTTTATTCCCTTCCTTACCTACTGGAATTTATTAGGATTTCAGTTTTAACACTGTAGCTCTCTTCAAATAAAAATTTGCAAACACTCAAGGTTGTAGGTATGCAGTTAGATAATTCTCGGATAGTTCTAGTCAGCATTTTTATTGCTATCTCAAGATTGTCGTACTCGCGCGATCGCTCTTGTTCTGCTACTTAGTGATAGATAGAAAAAGCCTTAGTTTATTAAACTAAGGCTCTCTTTAAATGAGTGAAATATTATAATTCACACCATTGCTTCCACGATTAGAAAATACTCCGAGCATTATTTGCATAAAATAATGCAATTAGAATGTACTAATCTCTGTAACCTGTGCGTGCTGTATCAGGCTCTCGATATGCAGTTGCTTCATTGCGACGACTTTTACCAGCTAAACCAGCTAAACCAAGTAAACCAATTAATCCCAACCAACCCCAGTCAAAATCATTATCATCTTCATAAATTCCTTCCTGCTCAACTCCTACTCCAGGATCTAAAACTTGAGCCGAAACAGGTAGGCTTAAGGGCGTAATTGCGGCGGATACTGCTATAACGCTAACACCCAATACTTTGAATAAATTCTTATTTTGATTCTTTACCATGATGTCATTTTCTCCTATAGTTTTCGTGAAACTTATACTATTATTTTAAGAATAACTAGCCAAATAAAATCATTCTTTAGTAATAAGTAAAAATTTTATATATGTACTTGAATATACACAAAATAATTATATTTTATAGTTTTAAGAAATTAAAAAATAATTTTGAAGCAACTATCAAATAAGTGTGTTTTCTTTTAGCTGTTACTAAAATCGGTGTTTATAATCAAATGTACCAGAATGCAGAGAAATAGGCATCAAGACAGCTTGTAACCTTGGCTTATCAAACGGTTTTTCTTCTGCTCTTTGCCTTCTACTATAGGTTGAAGTTGAGATTATTTTATAGGGTATTAATTGTAAAATGTTTTCATTCTATGTGTCATTTATTTATTCAAACTACAGCAGTGATCCAAACAAAATTAGATAAGTATTTCTCATTATTTAGTCATTTCTACCACTTATTCATTACATCTTTGATCAAGACCTCTTTTAGCCAAATTTGGAACACTATTAATAGCGGAATAGCCAGAAATAAACCTAAGAATCCGAATAAGCTAGAAAAAACTACTACTGCCAAAATGGTGAAAACTGGCATCAGATCCACCTCTTGCTTCATAATTAAGGGAACTAAAAGCAGGCTTTCAAACTGTTGAATTGCAATATAAAGTAATATAACTGCTCCTGCCTTCCAAGGAGCATCAGTTAGGGCAAGCAATGCTGGTGGAATAATGCTCAAAGTTGGTTCTACATTGGGAATAAATTCTAATAATCCGGCTAAAGCAGCATTGACTACAGGTAGTGGTACTCCCAAAATTGATAGCCCGATAAAAGATACTAAAGCGATAACGACCATTGCGATCAGAGTACCTTTGATCCAACCAACTAAAGATTCTTCAGTTTCAGACAAAATTTCGTCAATTCGTCGTCGATAAAAAGCAGGAAAGGCAAGGATAAAAACTCGTCTGTATTGAGAGGGGTTCACCAAGAGCATAATAGTTAGAACCAAGAACAGTAGCAAGCCCACAACAATAGCAAGCGAGTTATTAAGGATGACAAAAAAATTGCCCAGCAGGCGTACTATCGATGTTTGTAATTGTTGTGCAATATTCTCTAAGATCCGGAATTGTTCAGAGAGTAATCCTGGAACTTTAGATTGCAACCAATTAAACCAATTATTTATTCTTTCTGATACCTGCGGGAAAACATTGACTAACTCTTGCAACTGCTCGGTAATGCGCGGCACAATAAGTGCAAAAAAGCCCACAACGATCGCTAGTAAGATTGCAACTGTAATCGCAATGGCAATCCCACGCTTGATATGGTAATGCTGGATTTGTCGCACAACCCGATTTAAAACTGTTGCCAAAACTACAGCCGCAAACAGCAGTAAAACAACTTGGCGAATTTGCCACAGAATGTAAAGAGAGATAACAATAACGAGCAAGCCAAGCCATTGACCTAAGCGCACAATACCGCCTCCATACATTGCTTGTTTAAGGAGTTGGCTCTCGTCTGTACCAACGTAAACAACTATCTAATCGATACTATTTAAACGCAATCTGTGTTTAGCAACGGAAACTCTTTGCGTTTCGGTTTCCACTTGTTTGCTAATTGATACTTCTCCAGCTTTTTGGCGAGGGCGATCACCTCGGTCGATAATCTGGGCAATCGATCGCTTGTTTATACCAATTCTGAATGAAGGTGCGCTAAATTAGCATAAGTGTAAGGGGAAAGGAAAAGTTATGAGTCGTCCGTTCCAAGTGGAGATATCTGAAAGCAAAGAAATGTTGGAGAAAGCACTCAAATATG
>NZ_JBYCCV010000218.1:0-3027 GCF_057473825.1 Aliterella sp. E5.1 | reverse complement strand
CTAGATTGTCCGGGTCGCCATGCACACACCAGTGCGCTACAGTTCGATACCCGCAACCAATAAAATTAGCAATTTCTTCATAGGTTTTACCATCGTTTTGAAGTAACAGTATCAAAGCATGTTCTCTTATTCTTGGACAGTCATTGCCGCGTACTAGCGTTTGCAATCTCTCTTTCTGTTCCAGATTTAGAAATCCTTTGGCAGGCATTGTCCCCTCCACCCTTTGCCAATTCAAGTTTCTATTTTATATCTTTTAAAGGTATATTGGCTTAGCAATCACAGTGTTAAGACTGTGACGTTTCTGTTGAATTGATTGAATTTGAGCGTTTAAATCAACTTCAGTTGCTGCTAAGTGGGCATCAGCTTCTAATAGTTTGGCAACTGTCGGATTGGAGGATTGGGAGTTTTGCACCGGAACAATAACTTGAATGAAACAACATAATGCTTATAGCTTATGTTAACAAATGAGGTATTTATTCATTTTGGGAAATTATTTAGTTAATCTTGCTGATTTTTACTTAAATGGAAAAATAACTACATTTGTCTTTCTCTTCGCCTTTACTCGTACATTCCCAAACCACTCAAATCTCCTCATTTCGCTGCTAACTGGGAGATGAATTGACGAACGATCAGTTGTTGCAGAATTTTACGGAGTTGATTCCTTTATAAAATTATCTCCATCGAGAGAGCTACAAGCGAGATCACTAGCATAATCCTGAACTTTGCATGGTAATTTACATTTATTCGTTGAGTTAAAAGTACAAAATTATGCAAGAACCCCCAACCCAATCAGCAACAACCGATACTCCTGATGTGAAGGTAACTATAGAACCCGAACCTCAGACAGCTTTCTCGCCAACTAATCAATCTATCCAAAAAGGACAATGGATAGTGACTCAGCTTGTGGGATTTTTATCGCAACTATCAGAAAACTTAGGCAGGTTTTTTGGCGAGAATCAGCAGCTACTAATTAACTTAGGACTGATTTTCGGCGCAATTATTGCTTTTAGGGTTAGTTTGGCAGTTATAGCAGCTATCAATGAGATTCCTTTGGTAGCGCCAACCTTTGAATTAGTTGGAATTGGCTACTCCATCTGGTTTATCAGTCGCTATTTGCTCAGTACCTCAAGTCGGCAAGAGTTGACGCAAAAAATACAGGGATTTCTAGGGCGTGTCTGCAAACTCGCTATCTTAGAAGTAATAATCAGGAGTTATGCAGTTGAAAAAGCGGCGAGATGATGGTGGTAGAGGAGATTTGACCGATAAGCAGTGGTTAAAGCTCAAACCGCTACTACCCCCACAAAAGTCTCATACAGGTCAACCTGCTTACGACCATCGACGAATTCTAAATGGCATCCTTTGGTTACACAGGACTGGGGCTCCGTGGCGAGATATTCCAGAGCGATACGGTAAGCACAGCACCATATCAAGCCGATTCTACCGTTGGCGGATTGCAGGAATCTGGCAACGGATTTGGGAAAGTCTAATCCAACAGGCGGATGCGGCTGGAGAGATTGACGCTCGTAGTGCATTTTGTAGATAGCACTGTAGTTCGCGCTCATCAACACGCAGCAGGCGCAAAAGGGGAGGAGTTAGATGACCAAGCTCTGGGGCGCAGTGTTGGTGGTTTCAGCACTAAAGTTCATGTCAAAGCCGAGGGTTACGGAAGGCCAATGCACTTTGTCCTTACTCCAGGGGAACGACATGATACCGTTGGATTTGGAGCATTAGTTAAAGGTGGAAAGGTTAAGCGTCAGGAACGGGGTAGACCTAAGCACCGCAGTCAGTATTTAGTGGGAGATAAAGCTTACAGCAGCGATAAAATTCGGCAACAGCTGCGTCGAAGTGGCACTACTCCTACGCCTCAAGCAGTGTAGACGCATAGCAACTCGTTATGAGAAGTATGCCGTCAATTACTTGGCGATACTTATGATTGGTGCTATTCGTCTTTGGCTATAATGCACGCAAACACGTCAGTCGCTTGCTACCACAATCTATTGATTATTACTCTCAAAGTGTAAGTTAGATACCAAAACAAGCTCCATCCTCACATTGCCTCTTTTATATCGAGGATCAGGGGTATGTGGAATCATCTGAAATCCATACCGTTCATACAGGCAAATTGCTTCCGGGAGCTTTGTATCCGTTATTAAAGTAATCTTATTAGCACTAGCTTCCTTGGCAAAAATTAGCCCTGCTTTCATTAGTCTGTCACCATATCCACGGCGGCGGTGGGCAGGAGCAACCGCCATTTTCGCTAGTTCATATTCATCAATGCTCAGGCGAAGCATAGCACAAGTTCCTACAGGCTCCCTGCCATCGAGAATGAAAAAAATCTGTCCACCTGAAGCAAGAATATGAGATTCAGGATCGTTGAAGATAATTTTATCGGCAGGTTCTACCTCAAACAACTTTTCCAGCCAATATTGGTTGAGCCGTTCAAAATCCGGCTTTAGTCCTGCATTATATGTCACAAGTTTTACAGCCATAAAATCAAGCCGACAGTAAGTAAAGTAGACAAAGTCGACTCGTATTGCAAAACCTACTCATCAAAGGCTGTACTTGCCGTCTGTCTTCTACCACTACATCTCCCTTAATATTTTTCATCAATCAGCTAACCTTCTTTAGTCAGGATATAACAGTTCGCAGACACGCCCTAGATTAAGCATTTAGTTGAGTCCTGTTATGGGTAAAACAAAACCCGCCAGTGGTAACTAGCGGGTGGGGATATTAAACCTAATTAACTATTAAATATAAGTATAAAATTCTTACTCAGAGCTGGATAACTACTCGCCTGTGAAAGAGCGATCGCCTAAGAATAACCTCAAAACATTTTGTCCTAGTTGGCGATCGCCAAAGAAGTTAAACTAAAGCGCTCGCCAACAACACAAGTTACTTATCTAGGGCGTATCTGCAAAGTCTGGATGTAGCGTAATGAGCTATTTTAACCAGATAAGAATCGCCGCAATCATCAGCATTGCTAGGTAGTTTTCGGCTCGTTTTTCATAACGAGTAGCTACCCGACGA
>NZ_JBYCCV010000217.1:0-2889 GCF_057473825.1 Aliterella sp. E5.1 | reverse complement strand
TTCTAGTAAAATTGTAAACAAATTTAAGCGTTTATTAAGTTTTTTTAAGGTAAATGTTGAATAGTTTTTTTAAGTACTTTTTTTAGGACGTAAATTATATGAGACTTCCTAACTTTCTATTAATTGGTACTCAGAAAGCTGGGACGACTTCACTTTATCATTATTTACATCAGCATCCTCAGATTTTTATGAGCCCTGTTAAAGAACCTGGTTTTTTTGATTTTGAGGGTGTTCAACCTAGTTTCACTGGTCCATTAGATTACAAGTCTTATAGCCATATTACTGATAACATTAGAGATTACTCTAAACTCTTTAAAGGTGTTACTAATCAAGTAGCTGTTGGAGAAGCGACAACGTGGTACTTATATAGCCATAGTGCCCCGAAGCGTATTCAATTTTACATACCTAATGTCAAGTTGATTGCGGTTTTACGTAATCCTGTTGATCGTGCATATTCGAGTTTTATGCATACTATTAGGGATGGGCGTGAGCCTATACGAGATTTTGGGAAAGCCCTTCAAGAGGAGCAAATTCGTATTACAAGCAACTGGGAATATATATGGCGTTATACAGATATGGGTTTTTACTCAGTGCAGCTTCATCGGTATTTTGAGTATTTTGACCAAAGGCAAATAAGAGTTTATTTATATGATGATTTAGTTGATAAACCAGTAGGTCTACTTAAAGATGTCTTTCAGTTTCTGAATGTAGATGATGCTTTTATTCCTGAGGTGCTTACACGGCTTAATATTTCTGGCACTCCTAGATCTAGTTTTATTGAAATGTTGCTTAGTGACACGAGTAATTTAAAAAAATTTTTGAAGCCTATTTTACCAAGTTTGTTAAGAAAGAATATTGCCAATTATTTAAGAGTTCAAAATCGGCATAAGTCTCAGTGTCCTCCCGATATAAAAAGTAAATTAATTGACGTTTTTCGTGAAGATATCCTGGCACTACAAAACTTGCTTCAACGAGATCTTTCAATGTGGTTGGATTAGACAATAATGATAGTAGCTAACTTAATACATCAGTTATGAAGCTAAAAATTTTTTTATAATCCAACTTACCTCCTTGAGAACATGAGTAGTAAAGTTATGCTTGATCCCTTTCGGAGAGAAGTACCACGAAATGGCAAATATAGCTGGAATAGAACCTTTTAACATTATTATACCGTTCGAGCAATCTTTTTTTTTGAGATGATCTTCCTACAAGAAGTTGAACTTGCTGTTATGACTAAGATCACAAAAAAAATAACTGATTTTCACAATCAGGCCTCACTACTTGATTTTATTAATTTGCAACATGGGTCTCGGAGGCTTTGGAGGGAGTGGTTATCTTATGAAGGATTCTTTGCCAATTACTATCTAACTTTTCAGGTCCGTGAGAATGAGAAAGCTGAGGTCTATAAGTGAATGTCTTACTTCTTAGTACTTTCGATATAACTGGTGGAGCTGCTCGTGCTTCTTATCGTTTACATCAGGGCTTACAGAGTATTGGTGTAACTTCTCAAATGCTAGTGCAGTACAAGCATAGTGATGATGAAGCTGTATTTGCGCCGAGGGCAAGATTGGAAGAAAGCATTGCCAGAACCAGAGTTGCTGCTGATGCCTTACCTTTAAAGTTCTACTCTCAACGGGAAAAGACCACATTCTCTCTTCAGTGGCTTCCAGATAGAACTGCCCCTAAAATTACTCAGATTGCCCCTGATATAATCAACTTACATTGGATTAGTGAAGCGTTTCTCCAGGTTAAAACTATTGCCAAGTATAGCCAGCCTCTGGTTTGGACGCTACACGATATGTGGGCATTCACTGGAGGATGCCATTACAACCAAGAGTGTGATCGCTATGTAGATTCCTGCGGTGCCTGTCCTCAGCTTCATAGTCATAAAAGCTTAGATCTTTCTCGCTGGGTGTGGCAGCGTAAGGCTAAAGCTTGGAAAGATCTGAATTTAACAGTTGTTTCCCCTAGTTCATGGCTTGCTAAATGTGCTAATAACAGCTCTCTATTTAAGAATATGCGAGTTGAGGTGATACCTTATGGACTTGACACTCAAAGGTATCGGCCGTTTCACCAGCAGACTGCTAGAAAAATATTAAATTTACCACTGGATAAGCAGCTAGTTTTATTTGGGGCATTACAGGCTACCAGCGACAAGCGCAAAGGATTTCATCTATTAGAGTTAGCGCTGCAAAATCTAAGTCAATCCGGATGGGAAGACAAACTAGAGCTTGTTATTCTAGGAGCCTCTGAACCTGAATACCCACCTGAATTTGGTTTCCGAACGCACTATCTAGGTCGGCTAAGCGACGATATTTCGCTGGCACTAGTTTACGCTGCAGCTGATGTCTTTGCTGCCCCGTCAGTTCAAGATAATTTGCCAAATACTGTACTGGAGGCAATTGCCTGTGGAGTTCCCTGCGTTGCCTTTAAAGTAGGCGGACTTTCAGATCTAATTGAGCATCAGCAAAACGGCTACCTAGCACAACCTTATGAAGTTGAAGATTTGTCTCGAGGAATTGCTTGGATACTAGATAATGAAGAACGCCATCTGAAACTTAGCGATCGGGCCAGAGAAAAAGTAGAACAAGAGTTCACTCTAGAAACCCAAGCACATAGATATCAGTCACTTTTTACAGAGATTTTAGCCAATCATGACCATGAGCGCAATAATATTAAAGCTGCTCATGGGCGCCTTTGACGCACTGGAGAAACAATGTTGAACATTCAGTTGCTCACATATAGCACTAGAAGAATGGAACCCGTTGTAACAGTTCTACTTCTGCTATTTTTCTTGCCAGTATCTTTGCCACTTGTCATAGATCAGTATCTTAAAGTTGCTAGCTATGGAATTGTTGGACTTTTAATTATTTTACGTTGGAAGCGAGT
>NZ_JBYCCV010000216.1:0-3037 GCF_057473825.1 Aliterella sp. E5.1 | reverse complement strand
CCTTGCCGTACTGCTTGTTGCAATTTTTTTGTTTGCTCCTCGTTGAGGAATCCTTTCGCAGGCATCGTCCTTGTACTTTGAAGATTTTAGACTTTAATTTTATACTATTTAGAAGTCTATTAGCTTACCCCTTCGCGGATACCTCCAATAAATAGGGGTAATCCAGCATCGCTCAACATCTCTCTTGCTTCTGCTCCATCCCGCCGGGGTTTGGAAGGGATGCGAGTAATTAGAATGCGGTATTTTTCCGTCCCTAATGACTTAAGAGCATCCACAGTTTGCATCAAAGCATCAAGGGATAGAGCGTCAGGAGTAGTGGGTAATACCAACAGATCGCACCCTTCAGCTAGGGCTTCTAAATCTTCCTGTTCTGGTCGTGCTTGAGTGTCGATAACAATGTGTTGATATTTTGGAGCGTGTTTCGCAGCTTGTCGCTCGTCAATTACTTTGAATGGTAGATTCCCGCGTTTCGCCCAGCCCGTTGCCGAGCGGTTTGGATCGCCGTCAATTAGGAGGGTTTTGCCTTTGGGTTGTAAGTAGGCGGCTAAGTGAACTGCGGTTGTAGTTTTGCCAACGCCACCTTTGAACGATGCAACAGTGATAATCATATTGGTGGTCTGAACCATTGAGTTTGTACAATGCCAAAAACTTGAATCTTTAAGTTTTTGAATTTTTGAGTACGCAAATTTCTGAAACTAGGAAATCACGATTACTATAGTTACAGCAGTTCTCATTCCGATAAAGTACAGCTTTAGGATTTAATTACTGTGAGGTCATGCTTAAGGTGTACTGCACTCAAGTGCGAACCGCTATAAGTTACCAAAATTTTGAACTTTTAAATTGTTGAAACTTTAACTATGCAACTTTTTGAATAACTGACTTTTTGAGTACGCGGAAAGGTAAAATGATAGTGACTCTGTCAATACTCTACAGCCAGCAGGAGTAAATAGCTACTTGCAGGTCTAAAAGTTTAAAACGCCAAAATGTTGAAAACTCGATTATTTGAATACGCAAAAAGTTAAATAGCTAAAAGAAAAATAGTATGTCAAATGACCAGACTTCAATAGCTGAAGGCTATGATGACTTCCTCCGCGATTTAAAAGAACGTATCCGCAGCGCCCAAGTACGGGCGGTACTCGCTGTTAACCGCGAGTTGGTGTTACTTTACTGGCAGATTGGGAGGGACATTCTGCAAAGGCAACAGCAGCAGGGTTGGGGAGCCAAGGTAATTGAGCGCTTATCTGCGGACTTGCGATCCTCGTTCCCAGAAATGAAAGGTTTTTCAAGAACAAATCTTCTTTATATGAGGGCATTTGCTGAAGCTTACCCAGATGAGCAAATTGTCCAGCAGCTTGCTGGACAAATACCTTGGTTTCACAACTGCACTCTCCTAGACAAAGTGAAAAATCCTACCGAGCGGCTGTGGTATATCCAGCAAACAACTCAGCATGGCTGGAGCCGCAATGTTTTAGTTCATCAAATTGAAAGCGGACTGTACCGCCGCCAGGGAAAAGCGACTACTAACTTTGACCGCACTTTGCCTAAACCCCAATCAGAACTAGCGCAGCAGTTGGGGTTTGAGTAGCAAGTGCGACGAAAACAACGCTAAGGCTGAAAGCCTTGCGTAGTAGAGACTGTAGTTACTTATCACCAACAATCCGCTTTAATAATTGATTAACTTCACTCAAGATGAAGGCATCTGGATCAAACGCACCACCAACCCATTCCAACATTGATTCATGTTCGGGATGGTCTGGTTGTTGAATCGCCTCTAGGAAGTCTGCGTAGCCCCATACCCCACCACAGTCTTCCGGTGGACAAGCCCGTTTACCTGTTATACAAACTGGGTAGCGTATCAAGGGGTCATGAGGCAGCACTTTTTCTACCAAAATCTCATGCTCCCAGGAATCGCCCATGTCATAGGTGTAGAAGAATTTCTTCTTCTCTCCAGTTACGACTTTGCTTAACTTTACTTTCTGTTCGTTCTTTATATCCAAGTCAAGTTCTGGTAGGGGCTGACCATACTCCACTCCCCCAATCGAAAACCCATGCAGATGAGAATTCGTCCAACCCATCGACGCTTGAATAATCTGATGTAATTTTCCTAATGTGATATCACTTTTGACTTGCACCCGTCTCCAGATTGGCGGACGAAAATCTTTGAGCGTGATTTTCAGTTGATATACAGATTCAGCCTTTGATTGTAATTGATTTGCCATAGTAGGTTGTTTAACTTCAATTTGAGACTTAGGATTCGATTGTCGGTATCGTTTAACAATTTCATTAACCGTCGTCTTACTCAAGTGCAACGCCCCCGCAATCTGACGGTAGGAATTACCTTGCTCCACCATCAGTAATACCTTGGGAGTCAATCGGTCTGCTTTCACCCTTTGTCCAGGTTGCCTGCCTAGTTTCTGCCCCCGTGCCTTAGCTGCCGCGATGCCAGAACGGACTCGTTCGCGGACTAAATCTCGCTCAAACTCTGCTAATATTGCCATCAAATTCGCAATCAACCGACCTTGAGACGTGTTCAAATCAAATTGAATTCCCGTAGTAGCAATTAGCGACACACCCCAGGCGTGTAGCTCCTGTAGCGTTTGCATCAGGTCAATCGTGCTGCGCCCCCACCGGGTCATTTCAGTGACCAAGATGACATCAATCTTCCGGGCTTGTGCCATTGCCAAAACTTTCTGCCGCTCTATCCGGTTCTGTTTTGTGCCGGCCGCCGTGTCCTTCCAAATTCCTATAACCTGGTAGCCTGCTAAGTGGGCATATTCCAGTAGATCCCGCTCTTGACGCTCACAGGACTGATCGCTGGTTGAAACTCGACAATAAATAGCAACTTTCTGTACCAATTGAACCCTCGGAAACTTAGGGGTCTTGAGAGCTTACTGCACCGTTCTGGTTTAGTGTACCAAATAACTTATACTCTATTCGGTACGACAGAAAAAATAAAGTCATATGGGAACACACTCAACTTATTGGGGTTTCGCTATATCTACCCCAGAATGGTGAAGAAGTTAGGGGCGATCGCCCA
>NZ_JBYCCV010000215.1:0-2966 GCF_057473825.1 Aliterella sp. E5.1 | reverse complement strand
GATCCTGTAGCCGGGAGGATTTTAATTGACGGTCAAGATATTCGTGAATATACAATAGACTCTTTGCGGCGACAAACTAGCGTAGTTCTGCAAGATAGTGTCCTATTTGCTGAGAGCGTGCGAGAAAACATTGCTTATGGAAAATTAGGTGCGTTGGATCAAGAAGTCGAAAAAGCCGCCCTCCTTGCTAATGCTCATGAGTTTATTATCAACTTACCCCAAGGCTACGATACTATTTTGAGCGAACGGGGAGGAACCCTCTCTGGCGGACAAAGACAACGAATTGCGATCGCCCGTGCAGCTATTCGTCAAGCGCCCATCATCATCCTTGACGAACCAACTACAGGCTTGGACTACAAGAGCGAGTATGCAGTTAATACGGCTCTAGCAAGACTTACCGGAGGTAAAACAACGTTTACCATTTCTCACAACCTCCGAGCAGTAGAAAAAGCAGACTTGATTTTTTATATTGAGGCGGGAAGCATCATCGAGCAAGGTACTCATAGCGAACTTATGGCTTTGGGAAACCGCTACGCAACTCTGTACAGATTGCAAAATATTGTGGATAGCACGTCAAAAGGAGATCCTTATGTCCTCGAAACTTAAAGGAACCCGCGTTGTTTTGGTGCGTCACGGACAAAGTACCTACAATGCTCTCGGTTTGTATCAAGGTAGTAGCGATCGCTCGTTATTGACTCAAACCGGGTACAAAGATGCTCGTCAAACTGGAGCATTCCTTAAGGGACTAAAATTTGATGGGATTTATTCTAGCTCCTTAGCGCGATCGCAAGCTACAGCCAAAGAAATCTTAAAAGTAATTTCTCCCCAAGCCGATCCCAATACTATAAATTTTACCTACCAGTTGCGCGAAACCGATCTGCCTGCCTGGGAAGGATTAGCGATTCAGTACGTGCGCGAAAACTTTTCCCAAGACTATCGCCACTGGAAGCAACGCCCCCACGATTTTTGCATGGTAGGCAAATCCTCTCCACCTATCTACCCCGCCTTAGATTTGTACAAACGAGTACGAAAATTTTGGCAAGAGGTGCTACCCCGCCACCTTGGTCAAACCTTGCTTTTGGTAGCTCATGGTGGCACAAACCGCGCTTTAATTAGCACCGCCCTAGGTATTGCACCCAACTATTACCACTGCATCCAACAGTCTAATTGCGGTATCAGCGTCTTGCATTTTCCTGATGGATCTTTAGAATCTGGGAGTCTAAAAGCAATGAATCTTACGACTCATGTAGGAGAAAGCTTACCCAAGCTTCAAGAAAGCGGATCTGGTTTGCGTTTGTTTCTCTTGCCTTTAGAAATAAATCATCTAGCCCAAACTCAGCAACTAGCACAATTACTCCAAGAAACCAGCATTGATTTCAGCGCGATTGAAGACAATGACAACTTTCAAGCGATCGCTAAAAAAATTCTTCAACACCACCCACAGACGGTGCAATTGAAGTTTTTACGCAAAGATTTTCCTGAAGCTTGGCAACAAAGTATTAATGCTAGAAATACAGCTTCAGCCCTTATTACTGGCTTAGTAGTTGGAGAAAAAAACACTATAAAACATTTGCTAGATAAAGCTTTGGCGATAAATTTAGATCGCCTGCAACACCTACAACTAACCTCCGGTACAATTAGCTGCATTCATTACCCAGGCGATGGATATCCTAGCGTATTGCAAGTAATGAATTTATCAGGAGCAGAAAATAACTCGGTACTCGATTTAGAAACTATCTCATCTCCAGAATTATCCAATTTACCTAATAAAATACCTACTTAAGCTAACAATGAAAATTGCATTTATAGTCTGGCGATTTCCAGTTTTATCTGAGGCATTTATTCTCAATCAAATTACAGGTTTAATTGATCGGGGGCATGAAGTTCATGTTCATCCTGTCAATGGTTTACCAAAAAAGAACCCAGGAAAAGTACATCCCATTATTGAAGAATATCAATTGTTGGAACGTACTTATTATCCCAAAACTCTACCCGAAAATACTTTGTTGCGCTTTTACAAAAGCGTAGGATTGGTAATAAAAAATATTAACAAAGGTTCTTTAAATACCTTGCAATTCCTCAATCCTTGGAAGTACGGTAACGAAGTTGCTACTTTAAAGACTTTTTATCGCACAGAGTCCCTACTTAAAGATGGTGATTATGATATAATTCATTGTCAATTTGGTACTCTAGCACCTATTGCGCTTGCTTATCGAAATGCTGGCATCATTAAAGGCAAATTAATTACCACCTTTCGCGGTATTGATATTAGCAAATATGTTGAAGAACAAGGTACAAATGTTTACGATCGCCTATTTGCAGAAGGAGAGTTTTTTTTAGCAAATTGCGAATTTTTTAGAGACAGGGCTATTAGATTAGGTTGCGATCCAAAAAAAATTGTTGTTCACGGTTCGGGACTAGATTGTAGTAAATTTGCTTTTAAATCTCGGTATTATCCCGAAAATGGTAAAGTACAAATTTCTACTATAGGTCGTTTGGTAGAAAAAAAAGGAATAGAATATAGTATTCGTGCCATTGCTAAACTAGCTGAAACCAACCCAAATATTGAGTACAGCATTATCGGTGATGGCGAATTAAAAGAACATTTTGAGCAGCTTATTGCTCAACTAAATGTTGGACATATTGTGAAACTTTTAGGCTGGAAACAGCAGCAAGAAATTATCGATATTCTTGACAGTTGCCATATTTTCGTTGCCCCTAGCGTGACCGCCGCCGACGGGAATCAAGATGCTCCTGTTAACACTTTAAAAGAAGCAATGGCGATGGGAATACCCGTAATTAGTACCTTTCACGGCGGTATCCCCGAATTAGTAGAAAATGGACATTCTGGGTTTTTAGTACCCGAAAGAGATGCAAATGCGATCGCCCAAAAACTAACTTATCTCATCGAGCATCCTGAAGTTTGGGAAGTAATGGGTAAAGCAGGTCGGGCGCGGGTTGAAGAA
>NZ_JBYCCV010000214.1:0-3072 GCF_057473825.1 Aliterella sp. E5.1 | reverse complement strand
TTTAAGTCACCTCCACGTCAAGGGACGCTTCGCTCTCCGCTCCGCTCCGCCCTGGACGCGGAGCCTCCGACTTCAAGATTGGCTGGCTATGGGGGGATGAGATAGCATTGTGTCTTCCCAACTAAGCTTTGGTAGTTTTCACAGAGTTAGAGGGGTGACTTTACCTAGCTCTTGCTGTTGACTAGATGAAAATGGTAATACGGGTTTATGGTTCTAAGTTTGGAACATCATCCAACAGAGCTAGGACTGCCCGAATGTGAGCTTTAATCGGAGCCGCGTTGTTACCGGGAAATTTAAGTGCTGGCTTGAGTAGGTCAACAATTTTTGCCTTGTCCTTCTGACGCTGCTCAACAAACTCGTTGTTCATTCTGTTGGTCAGCTTCCAGCGAGTTTCTTGAAAATTGTTTTCTCCCTGTGCTTCTGCCAACTGCGATCGCAATGTTGAAAGTTCCAAGTAAGTTTCTTCCAAACTCTGGTTAAGCTCCTGAATCTTCTGTTCATACATATCATTGGAAACTGTGTTTGGTTCTTCTTTCTGGTAATGTGTATTATTGGATAAGGTTTGTTCTTTGTCTATCCGGTCATGTGTATTTATAGAAAACAATTTCTGATCCAAAGCAGCAAAAACTAAATTGTCAATTGCTTCTGAGGCATTACCTGAACACTTAAGCCATTGGACTGTTTCAGGCAGAATTGTAAAGTTATGGCGTACCTTACCCTGACGGCGAGACTCCGCTCCTAACTTCAAGTTTTCTAAAGAACGTTCAGACATTTTCCTTTTCTCATCAGCCATAAAGTTATCCAGAAATGTGTATAACTAGAAGCTAACACAGTTCCGTTAATGTGTACAACTGGAAGGTGATTAGTATTGCTTATATCTAATAGTGTGTATGTTCGGATTACCAATGTACCAGTTACAATATGAGTAAGTTACTTACTATATTGCAATAGAGGCTGAAAAGCCTACTATGTAAGGCAACCTTTGAAAACTCTTTCCAGATATGAGTACAGCCAGAAGGGGGTATTTTGCCTTGTAGACGCTTCCAGCCCCCGCTAAATGAATGTGCCAGTTTGAACAAAATCTAAAGATGTGTATAATTAGAACTTAGGACGCTAACCCGTGTAGTAATGGACTGGGTTAATAAATCCTACGGACTTCAAAACTTGTATGAGACTTTTCCCACTGGCTCTAAGCTGACGAACAACTGGGTGCTTGGGGTCAACCTGAATTAGATAAATTTCCTTGCCGTCATCCTCATCAACTGTGATATGTGGATCTACAAACTCAGGTATCAAGGAAGGGACAAAACTACAGTGATAAGACTCTACTATTTGTTCACTCATGTTTAAACAATGTCCATTAGTGTGTATAATTAGAATTTGCAAACTCATCCTGGACAATTACTGGTTCAGGCTTCATGTGGTAGCGGCTAACTTTGCTACTCCAGTTAAAATCTATCCTTGGACTTTCAGAGTCAGCCTCAACTTCACCCAGTTCATTAGCATGAATTAAATCTTCTGGTTCATTCTCCAAAACTTTCAAATAGTCTTTAAGAACTCCACCAGTAGCAAGCGCCCTAGTTTTATGTAGCTGGGTCGTTAATTCAACTAACCAATCTTGGTCAGTTGCCCTGACTTTCTGACCTGGTTTTTGGCAGTTATTCCCTTTAAGGACGTTTGAAGGCTTCACAGAGTATTTAACCGTTTCAACCAATGCTGATATCACTGGGTCGGTTTCAATGCCCTTACTGCCCTTTTTTGGACGTACTGAACGAATATCTACTATGGGGTCGTAGCTAACTTTTAAACATTCCCTCCAAAGTTCAGTCCAACGGGCTTGAGAAATGTAGTTGTCACCACCAAAATAAATAGGCTTAACCATCAAGAGACAGTGATAGTGAGGGTGGGCAGTGTCATCCCGACCGCGTGTAACTTCTGTGGTTCTTACCCATCCCTGCACTTTCCACTCTTTGCGTTGGATAAGCTTCCGCCAAGCTTGGTGCATCTCGGACAAAGTAGCTCTCAAGTTAGTTAGCTCACAGTTAGGAAAAGTCAGACCTAACATCAAAAATCTAGATTTAGGGTAGGCTTCTAAAACTTTAGGCATTATCTTGATTGTCTTAGCCGTCCACATACGCGCTCGTTGCCTTTGACATACTGGACACAACCTTACACGGCAAAACTTAGCCGTTTGCAGCTTTAAACTACAGATTCCATTTTCATCCACTGCAAAGGCAAAAACAAGCTCACAAGAACAATTTGCTAGACGAATGGCATAACAATCGTGTATAGTTCCTTCAAATAAGGCTTTAAATATATCCGCCTCACCCCTGCATTTATCCCAGGGTTTATCTTTTGGTGAGAGGTCGGAAAGGTATACTAAATCTCGCTGCTTCATGCAGTAAACCCCGGTAAGTGTTGTTGTGTGGTAACTCCAAAACTACCGGGGTTTTTCGCGTCTGTCAAGAAGGTTCTAACACTTACACAGTTTGGGTTTAAGACCAATTTCAAATCTTACAGTTATCCCTCTAGTATCAAGAGAAGATAGAAACCGGAAAAACAAAGGCAAATTTGCAGCATTCTCACAAATTCTCAAAAAGGTTTTCACGCCTATCTAAAATCATCCGAAATAACCTATACAACCTTAAGGGTTCTGGAAAGTAAATAAGCTCAAATAAGCGGCAAAAAACCAATGCTAGTTATTGAGAACAGAGTCAACAAAGCTTCTTAATTGAGAATAATTGCAGCAGTTTTACCCAGCTTTCAGAACTAAACTTAAGTTTTAGTAGTACAAACTTACTACTTCATCCGGCAAACTAACAGTACAAACTTTTTGTGAGGGCAGTAGTAGCTAAATACTGGTGGGGTGACTTTACCCAAATACTGGTGAGGGCAGTAGTAGCTAAATACTGGTGAGGTATCTCATCCCCCGCCACGCCATTATCTTTAAGTCACCTCCACGTCAAGGGACGCTTCGCTCTCCGCTCCGCTCCGCCCTGGACGCGGAGCCTCCGACTTCAAGATTGGCTGGCTATGGGGGGATGAGATAGCATTGTGTCTTCCCAACTAAGC
>NZ_JBYCCV010000213.1:0-2996 GCF_057473825.1 Aliterella sp. E5.1 | reverse complement strand
CGCTGGGAAGCCAAACCATTTTTCTTAGGCCGTAGAGTGAGACAATTCACTATTCAAGTGGAAACAGTCATCATGATAAGCAGTGTCCAGGGCGGCATTTTTACCAAATGACTTAAATTAACAGAATTCGTGAACAGGGGGCGGAAAGTCGGCTTCACCTAAGAGCTAGTCGAAACAACTACAAATTCCACTATGCCGCGCCCATCTGAGAGTTTAACTTCAGCCAGTACTTGACATCCAGCTTCGCAATGAGAAGGCAGCCAAAGTCGAGGTATCTTTATTCTTTCCCGCTGGTAGCCTTCAAGCGTAGCCCATTTTTCATTCGTTTCGACTACGTTGTAGCTAAACTCCATACTTCAGGTCTTTCATCTCTTCCACCAACCCACCCCCTGCTTTTTAGAAGGTAACCCTTCGTGTTTCTGGAGTTTTATAGTACCCTACTAACACCAGCTTTAGCTGTTGAAGTCACCTTCGATTACAGTAAGCCATACCTGACCACGATTGCCATACCCATGAGCCGTGACTACGACTTTAGCTCCGGTGTGGCAAGGAGAAGGCAGCCAGTCTTGTGGAAGCGTCAACTGCTCACCATCTTTATCCTCAAGTAGTACCCATCTGTTGTTACATTCAATAATTACGTAAGAGAAATTGTTACTCATTGAGGACTACCTCTAGAGTCCTAGGCTTAATTCGTGAAACTCGACTAAACTCTGCTCATTAACATAGGTCTAGCAGCAGGTTAATAAAAGGTACTGGCTTGCAAAAAGCTATTTTACTTGCATAACATCACCACCAGCCCGGTCTCATCACCGGGATATTCTTTTGCAGTAATCTCACCCATGGAACAAATTGTTAATGTAGAGGGCGCTGAACTAACTGCCGAAGAGTACAGGATTTATTTATTAGCTTCCGAGCAAGAAGGCCATGCGGGTGAGGTTGTGCGGGAAAGCACTAGGTATAAAGTTAAGAAAAACGGCCAAGGACGCGATGGAAGAGAGAACTTCCAGTTGACATCCGTGGCCCGTTAATAGATCACTCCCCTTGCGTTACAGTGTCACCACAATCCAGCCGCACCGCCAGGCTTGTTATTTGTTTTACTTAAGGACATTGAGGGCCTTTAAGATGGCAATAAGAACAAGCGCTCCTATCACTCCCCAGATGATGCCCATGATGTCAAACTGGCCTGCTTGAGCAGCACTCCCGATACCCAACAAATTAGCAAAAATCAACCGGCCTAAAAAGGCGCCAGCAATACCGATGACGATGTTAAGAACTGGTCCTTGCTGCTCATCAGTCTTCATGATGAGGCTAGCTACCCAGCCGATGAGTGCGCCGACGATGATGGTGATGATCCAACCCATAAAAGCCTCCTATAGGGTAATCTCAACCGCATCTTAACCTATAAGGTCGAGGTACTCATCTTGCAAAGTAAAGCAGCGCCCGTCAAAAAAACAAGCCCCGGTGAGTTGGGAAACACCGGGGCTTAGCTACCAAAGCAAAGAGGATGTTTGGTAGCCAGCTAAATAATAGGCTCATAAGATTCTGCTTTTGCTTCGTATAAGACTAAAGCCTTAATGCTGAGCTTGAGTTCTACCTCCTACCCTATGGTCACCAGCCACGGTGCTTAGGCTGCACTGCTTCATCCCGACGCTTCAGTTCATCCACAGCATACTGAGCGTTTTCGCTGCTCTCTCGGGCCCGGGGTGACCGCCGGGCTCTTTATTTAGCCAGGTGGTTCAGCACCTCCGGATAGCGCTATCTTTAGTGTGTTGCTGATCCCAGGCACCGAGTAACTTTGGAAGAGCACCTTATACCGATTCCGGTTAAATCGTTAGTTTATTCCAACGATTTAATCTCAGTGGTTCGCGAAGCTTTCCGAAGGGCAGGAGTAAAATAGGATAAGAGAGCCTTATCCCACGACAAGACATAAGGGGGGGTTTTTTGGCCCAACCCCCAAAAGGTATATTCCAAGCTTTAGAGCCCTGCAAATGAATCTGATAGTGACATTTCTCGAAAACCTCCGTTTTCAATAAGATTTGCTGATAACGCTGTTCCCATCGAAGATACGGAGAATTGCGATTCTCGAAATCCTTTCTCAAAACTAGCCTTGGCAATTCCGATGTCGAGTATGGGTTTTGAGAAAGCTGCTCAGAACTGGCAAATAGGGTTTTTGCCTTCAACATCGCAAAGCTCAGCCAGACTGAAATCTGAAATGTACTATTTCGGGCGTTGTGCCAAAAACCCCAGAGTGGTAAGGTGAGAGCGGACCGGTGGGGATGCCTGAGCCTCCAGAGCATAGTATGAAGCAGGGTATGGGCCGCAGGCGCCAAGGGTCAGAACGTAGGAGGAAGCCATGCTAAAGGAGTTTCGGGTGTTCATCGCTGGTGGCAACGTCATGGAACTTGCCGTCGCCGTCATTCTTGCCGTGGCCTTTGGCGCCATCGTCAATTCACTCGTTGTTGATATCATAACGCCCGCCGTACTCAATCCTGCCCTCGAGGCTGCGGGTGTGAGTCGGATTGCAGAACTCGCCTGGAACGGCATTACCTACGGTAATTTCCTAGCCGCCGTGCTGAACTTCCTTATCATTGCCTTTGTCATCTTCTTGATTGTCCGCACTTACAATAACCTCATGAAGCGTTCCGAGAAACCGCCTGTCCAGTCACGCGAAGAAATCCTCCTCGAGGAAATCCGGGACCTGCTTTCAACACGCTCTCCCTGAACGGGGCGTTCCCGCTGACACCTTTACCAGGGCTACCGCAAAGTCAGGACTCCAGGAGTTTAAGGGGCGTTGTCAAGTTAACTTTGGAACGAGTCAATAACGACCATAGAAGTCTGCTGCCACCCCCTTTGCCTTCCTTAAGCAGCTATTTCGAGACCAGCAACCTCCCGCCAGCTCCCAAAGCGCTGCCTCAGCTCCTCACGATACCCTGCAGCAGTGAACAGGTGGCGTCTAGGTCGGAAGTGCGAACAGATAAAGCTGTAGGCTGACAGGA
>NZ_JBYCCV010000212.1:0-2963 GCF_057473825.1 Aliterella sp. E5.1 | reverse complement strand
AAATTGCTACAACTTGCTTGGATGGACAGATGTTAATTCACTGGCAACAGATGCAAAAAGTTTAGAAGCTATTTTAGACCAGATTCGCAATCTAGAAATAGACGAAGTTTTTATCTGTTCTTGGCAGTCTATTAAAAATAAAATGCTGCTTTATTGGAGATTACGCAATATAGGCATTACCTTACATATTTTACCTGTAGAGTTAGATATGATTGCCCAGAGTTTAGAAATTAAAATGTTAGGCAAGCTGCCTACACTTCAATTTAACCAACCCTTAATTATAGGTAGCGATTTTTTTATAAAGCGATGTATAGATTTCTGTTGTGCTAGTGCTGTTATCTTGCTAGCAATGCCACTATATGGAGTTATTGCCTTATCGATCAAACTAGATTCCCCAGGTCCAATTTTTTACAAACAAACTCGTATTGGTTTGCAGGGAAAACCGTTTAAAGTTTGGAAATTTCGGACTATGGTTGTCAATGCAGAGCAAATTCAAAAAGATTTAGAAGCTAATAATGAAATGAAAGATGGGGTACTTTTTAAAATTAAAAACGATCCCCGTATTACTCCTCTTGGTAAGTTTTTACGACGCTATAGTTTGGATGAGTTACCACAACTGTTTAACGTACTTTTTGGGGAAATGAGCTTGGTTGGTCCTCGCCCGTTACCGCTTAGAGATGTAGAAAAGTTTTCTGAACATCATTTCGTTCGCCATAATGTTTTGCCTGGGATCACAGGACTTTGGCAAGTTTCTGGTCGGTCGGATATTACTGACTTTGAACAAGTAATTCGCCTAGATGTGTCTTACATAGAAAGTTGGTCGCTGACCTTAGATTTCAAAATTTTATTGCAAACTATCAATGTAATTTTTGGAAAAAAAGGTGCTTATTAAGTCTCGATGCGATCGCCTGTTGGATAGCCTAAGAAGCTGACTCTAAACCTTGCAGCTACCAAGCTAGACACATCATCTTTATTGCACAACCTTTAAATCAATCCTTAAATATGGAATTCATAGATGCAGACATTCAAAAATTGTGGTTGATTCTAAAACGGCGTTGGCTGCCTGCTGCGGGCGTATTTAGCTGTGCTGTCGGGCTATCGGTCGTAGCTGCTTTACTGCAAACGCCAGTCTATCAAGGAGAAGGAAAGCTTTTACTCAAAAGGATAAATGAGACTTCTGCTGCCACAGGACTAGATTCGCAAATAGGAGAATTAGATACTTTAGCTCAACAAACTAACCCTTTGAAGACAGAGGCAGCCGTGCTTAGTTCTATACCTCTTGCCCAACAGACTATCACCACACTCAATCTCAAAGATAAAAAGGGCAACCCACTTCTACCTGAAAACTTTCTCAAGAAACAGAAGGTAAAACAGCTTGCAACAACAGATATATTACAAGTTTCTTATAAAAGCACTGACTCCAAGGAAGCTGCCGCCGTTGTCAACAAACTAATGAGCCTTTACACAGAAAATAACGTACTCAGCAATCGCTCTGCTGTCGTTGTAGCTAGTGGGTTTATTACTAAGCAGCTACCTAAGACTGAAGCGAGAGTTCGTCAAGCAGAAGCCGCACTACGCCAATTTAAAGAACAAAACCAGATTGTCTCCCTAGACGCAGAAGTAAAATCGGCAGTAGAGATTATTAAGGAACTAGACAGCCAAATTAATGCCACTCAAGCTGCACTGGTGAATGCAAATGCCCGATTTGCAAGTCTCCAGCAAAAAGTGGGCATGAGTTCAAAGCAGGCTGTGGCTATGAATTCTCTTAATCAATCTCCTGGGATACAGAAGGTACTTGCAGAATTTCAACAGGTAGAAGACCAGCTAGCAATTGGGCGTACTCGTTTGCAAGACGACCATCCGACAATAGTCGATTTGAAGTTGAAGCAAGCCGCTCTAAAAGCTCTATTACAAAAGCGGGTAGAGACTACTGGCGTTTCGCTTCCAGTACAGGGAGCAAATTTACAAATTGGAGAAAGCAAACAAAAACTGAATGAAGAGCTTGTCAAATTAGAGGAGGAACGCTTAGGTCTAATCAGTCAGTTAGCTTTGCTATCTAGCACTCAAGAAACTTATAAACAAAAAGCGAACGTCTTTCCCAAGTTAGAACAGACACAACGAGAACTAGAGCGACAACTTGAAGCTTCCCAATCTACCTATCAAATTCTTTTAAAAAAGCTCCAAGAATTAAAGGTTGCAGAAAACCAAAATGCTGGGAATGCCAGTATTATTGAGCCTGCCCTAGTTCCTAACAAGGCTTCGATTCGGCGACCAGCGATGATTTTAGCTTTAGGAGTAGTGCTGAGTGTTTTACTTTCTGGGGCTGCTATCGTCGTTTTAGAAGTCAGAGATACATCAGTTAAAACCCTCAAAGAAGCGCAGGAGCTATTTGGATATACCTTTTTGGGAACTATTCCTTTGGTGGGCAAGAAAGCCGCTTTGCGCGCTAAAGAGACAGAATCGACAGTTCCAGAACTTCCAGTTAGAGATACTCCGCGATCGCCACTTAGCGAAGCCTACCGAATGCTTCAGGCTAATCTGAAGTTTCTTAGCTCAGACAAACCGCTAGAAGTCATTGTCGTCACAAGTTCTGTCCCTAGGGAGGGCAAATCGACGGTTTCTGCCAACTTAGCTACAGCGATGGCTCAACTAGGCTACCGGGTGTTGTTGGTTGATGCAGATATGCGCCGTCCCACTCAGCACCATATATGGAAGCTGAATAATATTACTGGTCTAAGCGATGTCATTGTTGGTCAGGCTGAATTTAAGACCTCTGTACGTGCCGCAATGAAGAACTTGGACGTACTCACGGCCGGGGTAACTCCTCCTAATCCAATTGCTCTACTCAATTCTCAGCGCATGGCTGGGTTAATTGAGGACTTTTCGGCAACTTATGATTTTGTCATCGTTGATGCGCCGCCTTTATTGGTAGCTGCTGATGCCTTGACCTTGGGCAAAATGAC
>NZ_JBYCCV010000211.1:0-3136 GCF_057473825.1 Aliterella sp. E5.1 | reverse complement strand
ACGTCTGTTGGCAAACAGGACAGAGATAGCGTTGATGTCCGTTGGGCATCTTGCCGTGTTTATGGGCTTTAGAATGATCACACAAAGGGCATTGCATGGACGAGTTGCAGATGAGAGATCCCCTCTACTCTACCAATCCCACGTTTATTTGACGCACTACCCAAAAACTTTTGACACTCACCAAGCAAAGTTTCTTTAAAAATGCGAACAGTGTAGCGATCGCATCGGGTTAATTTTCATATCTCCTATATGTGTTTAATACAAATTTGTTATAAGTTAGAGCTACTTTTAAATCAAAGTTAATAAAATTGATATTTTTATTAATCTTATTAAATTAGTTTATACATTTGAACTATATAAGCTTTTCTGTGAGTATTTAGCTTTTATATAGTGTTAACAATATCTAGGAACAAATCGTGACTCAAGTTGAGCGAAGACAGCGAAAACTAGATTGGCAATTATGGCAGCGATTTTGGGCAATTGCTAAACCTTATTGGTTTTCTCAAGAAAAATGGAAAGCAAGAAGCTTACTTGCACTCTTGCTTTTCTTGTCCTTATTAGTAAGCGGACTCAACGTATTAATTAGCTACGTCGGTCGTTTTTTTCAAACTGCACTTGCTAATAAAGATGTCCCTACATTTTGGAGATTTTTATTTATCTATGCCGCCGTTTTTGTTGTTGGTACGCCACTTGTAGTAATTTATCGCTATATGCAACAAAAGCTAGGACTTCGCTGGCGAAGATGGCTGACAGATAGTTTTTTAGATAAATATTTTTACCAGCGGTCTTATTATCAAATCAATTGGGATCGAAAAATAGATAACCCAGACCAACGAATTTCTCAAGACATTAATTCTTTTACCAGCACCTCATTATCATTTCTATTACTCTTGCTAAGTTCAATTATCGATTTAATTGCATTTACTGGTATTCTTTGGTCAATTTCTATTCCACTGACAGTTGTTTTGATTGCTTATGCAATTTTTGGTACTGTCGTTACAGTTTTCTTTGGTAAGCGATTGGTCGGACTTAACTTCAATCAACTCAGACGAGAAGCCGACTTTCGCTACGGTTTAGTCCACGTTCGCAATCATGCCGAATCAATTGCTTTTTATCGCGGAGAACAGCAAGAATCATTTCAGGTGAGGCAACGTTTTCAAGAGGCATTGCAGAACTTTAGTTTGTTAATTAGATGGCAGCGAAATCTAGGTTTTTTCACTACAGGATTTAACTATTTTGTGGTGATTTTACCTACTCTGATTGTAGCGCCACTCTACTTTGCAGGTAGAATTGACTTTGGGGCGATCGCTCAAGCTAATTTTGCATTTACTCAAGTGTTAGGAGCGTTAGCAATAGTAGTATCCCAGTTTGAAGACATTAGTGCTTTTGCTGCTGGGATAAATCGTTTAGCAGCTTTTAAACAAGTATTGGAAACACCAAATGCAGGTGCGAAACCCGATGCAACTGTAATCGACACACAAATAGATTCTTACATTGCAACAAAAAATCTCACCCTCTTTACTCCAAACTACCAACAGAATTTAGTTAAAGATCTGTCGTTGAGGATGCAACCAGGCGAAGGTTTACTAATTGTAGGACCGAGTGGCGCTGGTAAAAGTTCAATTTTACGGGCGATCGCGGGACTATGGAATGCTGGTACAGGCTCAATCGTGCGTCCTCTACCAGAGGAAATGCTATTTTTACCCCAGCGTCCCTACATGATTTTAGGTTCTTTGCGCGCTCAATTATTGTATCCGCACACTGACAAGGATATTGAAGACGAGCGGCTCGATCGCGTTTTGCAGCAAGTGAACTTAACAGATCTATCCCATAGATTCGGTGGACTTGATGCCGAGTTAGACTGGGCTAACGCTTTATCTTTAGGAGAACAACAGCGTTTAGCATTTGCGCGGCTACTGCTAACCCAACCCCATTATGCAATTCTAGATGAAGCCACGAGTGCATTGGATCTGAAAAACGAGGAACGCCTTTATCAGCAGTTGAGTGCGATCGCTACTATGTTTATTAGTGTGGGTCATCGCAGCAGCTTAGTAAAGTATCATCACCAAGTTTTAGAGTTAGATGGAAATTCAGGTTGGCAACTTCTTCCGGTTCAAACTTATATCCAACGATCTCAAAACGAGCGGTCGGAAGAACTTTTCTAATGATCCCTATTTTGCTATGCAGTTCGCTCCAGGTCCCGCGTAGGAACACCCAGCCACCATAGAAGTAGATGACGATACTGAGAATGGGACTAATCCAGTTAGCACCTAGAAAGGCGATCGCTTTGTATCCCACCCACTCTTGCAGTTGCGCGGAGAAATAAAGAATAGGTATGGTGAGGGCTAAACAGATAAAGAAACGTCGCGTGAAGCACTCCAATCCGCTTCGCTGAGATTGGAGCTTCCAATCGCAACAGAGAGAGACGGTTTTATTCGTCCTCGGAGTTTCCCGTCTCAACAGCCGATGCCATGTTAGGTACTCTTGCGAGTTCGGGACTAAACCCGATGATGGTCTTACTCAGCCTCCACAAGCAGCTGCCCTCCTTCCGAAGGCAGAAATATTTGTTTTTTTTGGTTTAGAACTCTTGTATAAAAAGTTACGTTATTTACCTTTCAAGGTCTGTGCAGTATCTAGCCTTTTTGTCTGCTCTGCAAGCGGTTCAACTACGTAAGGCTACATCCTCCCTCCCAACTAGAGCTTTGGGTATGTACTAATTGTAACATGGATTGGCGATTCCGCGCTAACGCGCCGCTTCGCTAACATCCATCTCCTCTCCCGTTATGCCGTAGGCATAACATCATCACAGATAGAATCGTCACCCCCTCGCTATCCATCCCTACCCTCAGCGAAGCGGGGTAGGGACTTCCACGATTACGGTTAAAAATTGCTGGATCGTGCGTGATGCCCTGAGTGTCCCCTATGTCCAGCCTGTCCCGCGTGTCCGTGATGGGGAGTATCTGCATGATGCTCGTTATGTCCATGGTGATGCGATCGCTCTTTGTGCTGTATAGAACCCATTTGACATCTCTAAAAGGCGGCAAGTCGCTTAATCATTAACCTGACGAAGCAGAGATTGAGCTTCGTGGTGGCATTGGTCAAGGTGCGCTCAAAGTTCTTAACGAGGATCTTACAT
>NZ_JBYCCV010000210.1:0-3166 GCF_057473825.1 Aliterella sp. E5.1 | reverse complement strand
ATGTAAGATCCTCGTTAAGAACTTTGAGCGCACCTTGACCAATGCCACCACGAAGCTCAATCTCTGCTTCGTCAGGTTAATGATTAAGCGACTTGCCGCCTTTTAGAGATGTCAAATGGGTTCTATAACGGATGCGATAGTTCTTAAACAAACCACCGTTGGCATCGCGCTATTCTAGGAAAGAATCAATCAGGCAGTAGCGCGTTCTATGGCAACCTATCTAGTTACAGGGGCAAATCGCGGCATCGGCTACGAATATTGCCGTCAGCTTCAGGCGCGAGGGGATACCGCAATCGCAGTTTGCCCTGAAGCGTCTAAGGAGTTGAAAGCGCTAGGAATCTGAATAGAAGAAAACATCGATATAACTTTTGATAATTCCGTTGCCAATTTGCAAAAGTGGTTGGGAGAAACCTAGAAACCCCGATGATAGAAATTGTGACAATCATGTAAACATTTGCGGAATAACAGCTTGGGTTGAACATGGATAGTGATTTTACGGGAAAGAGAGCAGCACTTAACTATTTGTTTCAAAGACTATTACTAACGCCAGTTCCAACCTATAAAGAGTGGGGAGGCGCTAATGTTGTGATAACTTCTCGTCAAGTCAACAGAGCAAGCAGTAGCTCTTATTCCCAGCTAAGACAGGTTGTTACTGCTGACGCAAAGGAATTGAGTTGGCTTTTCTGCCAACTTCAGAACATTTTTTTAGGATTGTACGACAGTACGTCAGAACTTGAGTTCTTTGGTCGTCTTGCAAATACTGCATTGCGTTATCAGCGCATGAGCAAGGACGATGAAAATCAACGGGACTTGCTATTTGCTGTTCTGCACGAGGCGTTTGCTATATTGGACGAGATGGAAAAAAACACTTTTGAATACTTCCTTGTCTCGCCTGGAAATGAGATTGTAGATGATTTTATTGAGCAGACCAAAAGACGTGGGTTTATCAGTATTAACGAAACAAAAAGATTTTTCGATGAAAAAGGGATTAAGTCATGATGCTTGAACAATGTTCCCAGATAAAGCAGCAGTTAGAGTTGTAATTATTGGTTTACTATGCCTTGAGTAATCCTTTGCCACATTGGTAGTTGAGTACTACCACCGCCCTCAATCCTTTCCAACGCTGCCATCATCTCAATCCGTACATCAAATTCGGTTTCGCTTTTAACAGCTTGGTGTAAAGCATCCAAAGCGCTGAAGTCGCCCAATTCATTACTGAATCGAGCGGCTCTCCACCTCACTAGCTTCGAGGGATCTGTTAATGCTTTAGTCATGGTGGGGATCGCCCCAGTATCCCCCAAATCGCTTAAAGCATCCCCCGCCGTCCGACGCACAATAGCGGAGGGATCGCTAAGGGCAATGCGACAAAGCGGTTCAACTGCGTCTTTCATGCCACTAGCACCTAAAAGAGCCGCCGCCCAGCGACGAATTGTACTTTGTTCGTCATCAAGTAAAGTTAAAACCTGATCCAATGTTTCAGGGTTTACTTCAAGCTGTTGGAGGGATTTAAGTCGATGTTTCCAGTTCGGATTTTGTAGCTCCGTTAATAGAGATTGCTGCAAATCGGTATGGCTAGTTTGTTTAGTTTCAGCATGATTAGAGATTGCGGCAGCTTCGATTCGAGCCAATTCCTCGTCATCAATTAGATCGGCAATTTCATCAGCAACTATCCTTGCCACCTCATCAGGAGAGCCAGCCGGGGACTGATAAGGTTCCCAACGACGCTCGGCTACATAATTGGCTCCTGTTGCCACAATTGTCCTTTGCAGCGCTTGGTTAAATCGGTCGGGCAATGCCACCCGTGCTTGTTTACCATCCGCAGAAATTGCTCGAACCTGAATTGAAATTGCGCGAAACATTTGTACGGCAACTTCAACTTGACCAAAATTTGAGTGTGTAAGCTGCTCGGTAGTGGAATTAGTGCTTGTTGCTGTGATCTGAGAGGGAGAAACTTGAGCGAGCAGCGCTTTATCAGCATCCTTCGCTACCCCAATAATATCTGCCGCTTTCGCTAAAATAGGTTGCCAGTCTGCATTTCCTTGGCGAGTGAGGGTGATGAAATCCTGAAATACGAAGACCGATTGCACTGATTCAATGGCAAGTAACTGTTGGGCAAAAGCAGGGGTATCCAGCTTTGTTTCGCCTTGAGTGAGGGTCATGGCTTTGGCGCTAATCACTTGATTCAGGTTGAGTTTGATACAGTGAGGGCTGGGGGTAGTTTCAATCGAGCGAAGTTGCATAGCCTCATCCTTAAATGTATTTTTCTCAAACAGCCAGCAGTCAAGGCAGTTTTAAAACAAGTGGCATCTACCGTCGCTCCTAGCTCATTATAATTGGGTAAAGATTTCTAAAGCCATATTTGTGTGGCATACCCTTCTATCATCCAAAACCCCACTGCCGCGAGCGCTAGAAGACCCCGATGTCCTACCTCGAAGTTTTTAGTTGTTGAGCCATCTTTATGAAGTCTTTCATCTTAGAATCAGGACGACGACGAGTAGTGCTGTCAGCGCCCTGTAAACAAAGATTTGCTTTACTAGGCACAGCTACCTCTTTTTCAGTTGGTTTTAAACTTTGTTCTTCATTTGTTTCCAGGAAATCTTGTTCGTCTGTAAACCCAAGCAGTTTACCAAGAAAGATTAAAAGCTGTTTGAGCCAGCTAAAGAGGTTTTTCATCAAATTAAAGAACTGATAAAGCCAACCTCCAAGGCGAATGAGCGAATTTTGAAGAATCTGAGTTAAACGAAACATGGCAATAACTAGAATTTAAAAAGTGTTTATAATCTTATTTTACCTAAATTCAACGTCAGTTGAATATGATCAGTTGTGTTGCAAAAACCAATTAGCAGTGCTTTACCCAGAGCAAGTACGAGAAGCAGAAGTGGTGACAGTGCTACCGTTTGGTCGCAAGTCTTTAATTGTTGGGTCTGGTGGTACGGTGGTTCAAGGTCGGGTGATCGCTTCTCTGAATGATAAGAATGACGAGATGCTGATTGCTGTTGCGGCTGTTACGGTTCTAGTTGAGATTGATTAGAAATTAAGGGTAGTGCTAAACATGTAAGGATTTATTGTAATGGTGGATAAAAAGCCAAATAGCACCAATATGATTCTCTAATTTCTTAGAAAACGAAAGCGTCTTTCTGACCAATCGAGCAATACGTTGACGCAT
>NZ_JBYCCV010000209.1:0-3185 GCF_057473825.1 Aliterella sp. E5.1 | reverse complement strand
TTACTTCAATTGGATTTGGCAGCATAGTCGGTTCAAGTCCACTGCCGCACAACGAGCAGGATTAACCTCTCGACCATGGACTTGGAATGATATCGTGACCTATCCCACAATAATCTGACGCACTACCACTTGATTATTGCCCGCGAATTTTTGCAATTGCGTTACCGATTGCTGCCTTATTTCTATACCCTTGCTTGGGAAGCAACCCAAACTGGTCATCCTTTAGTGCGTCCGCTATTTTGGCATGACTGTGATGATGAAAGACTCTGGAGTATTGATGATGCTTTTTTCTTAGGTGATGCCTTACTTGTCTGTCCAGTTGTAGAGTCAGGGGCGCGATCGCGTGATGTTATTCTACCCAAAGGATATTGGTATAACTTTTGGGATGAAACTCTCCTAGAGTCTGGGCAACCGACTCCTCTTGATGCACCCCTAGAAAAAATTCCTTTGTTGGTAAGAGCAGGAAGTATTTTGCCAATGCAGTCAGGACAAAATTTAGCTCTCCATGTTTATGTACCTGTAGGAGAAGTTGAAAACAAGCTTACCAATGGAGTTGAGGAAGCTGAATTAGACAGTTTAATTCCAACAACTTTTCAGTCTCAAATCGAAAGTTCCTACACTCTGTACAGCGATGCTGGAGATGGTTATGGAGCATGGCGGCTAGATAAATTTCGCATGGTACGCAACGAGCAAGGTTTGGAATTGATTTGGGAGCATCAAGGAAATTATGATTTTCCTTACCAAAATGTCCAATTGCACCTTCATGGTTTCCAGCCTGCTCAAGTCTGGGTAGATGGGAAAGAGATAACTTTTGAAGATAAATATTTGGAGTGCAATCCTTTTAAGCAAGTTTATTTTCAGGGCAAATAAATCTAAAACTTGATGTTAAACCTGTCAAAACTTTCAACTTTACTCATAAAACTAGCAGTTTAAACAAGCTCTCCACCAGTTTTCCACTATTAAAGCTTATGCTCAAAACTCAGTTTGTTTTATAGCTAATTGGGCTAAATCCAGTCAGCCTAATTTGGATTTTTATCACTAAAATCTCATCATAATGAGCAATCATAGCGATCGCCAATCATCAAAGCAAACTGCTACGCATCAGGAGCGCGAAGCAGAAATACCAAAGCCGCCCAAAGGTGGAGAGCGCTTCAAGTGGCTCGGACCCAGCTTTTTGTGGATGCTATCTGCGGCGGGTTCGGGAGAATTGCTATTTACGCCAAGAATTGCCGCTCTTTACGGCTACTCTCTACTGTGGGCGCTGCTTGCCGCCGTGATCTTGAAATGGTTTATTAACGGCGAGGTGGGGCGCTTTACAGTCTGCACGGGATCAACAATTTTACAAGGCTTTAAGCAACTTCCTGGCCCGAAAAATTGGACGATCTGGCTAATTTTACTGCCGCAAGCTGTGGTAGCTGTTTCTACGGTTGCCGGACTCTCAGGCGCTGCTGCTACAGCATTAGTTTTAATGACGGGGGGATCGCTCCAGCTTTGGACGGTAATTATCATCACTGTCACGGCGGCAATTGTTTTGTTGGGGCAATATAACGTTGTTGAAAAAATTTCCTCTTATGTCGGCATTGCCCGCACGATCGCAGTTGTAGCGGCAGCGATTTTTGTTTTTCCCAGTTTTCGCCAATTAGCAAATGGCATAGTGCCGCAAATTCCGCAGAACGTACAGTATCAAGAAATTCTGCCTTGGCTGGGTTTTATGCTGGCAGGGGCGGCGGGTTTGATGTGGTATTCCTACTGGGTAGAAGCTAGAGGTTATGGTGCCAGGGATAATTCATTCTAGAAGTAAAAATAGTTTGTCGATGTCATGGGCAAGAAACCGTTGAGCTTTGGTGAGAGAATCATAACCACTGAGCCGAGCAAGATTGATGGCAATATTGCGGATAATAGACCAATTGGTGGCAGCATTGGAGTTACCAATTGGGGCAGCATCTTCACCAAAAATCACATCTTTCACCCAATGCAAACGATTTTCAATTCCCCAATGAGTAGCGAATCCCCTCCGCAAAGGTAATCGCCTTTGAGACTAAGGAGCTAATGTAATGGTTAGTCTGTAGATATTTCTTGCCTGAGCGGATACCGATGCGTTCGATTTGGATCAGGCTTTGTACTCCTACCCAATCGGGGTCAATATTCTGAAGTTCAGTAAAGACATTGACGATTCGACAAGTCGTTCGACCTCGGTTTTTCTCAACATCGACAAACCGTTCGCAGGGTTTTTGAGCAGTGGCAATTGTTTTAAGTTGTGCTGATAGTCGGGGTTGATTACCTTTAACAGTGATAACGTAGTTATTGCCGCCCTCAATGATTAGCCGAGTAGTTTTTTTGGCAGTGAAGTGCATCCATAGTAAACACCACTCCTTCAAGTTGCAATGCCTCAAGTATTATTTGCACCACCTGCAACTCACTACTCTTTTTCGATTCAGACTGTTGGGCGGCAAGCACTACTCCTTGTTGATGACTATAGACTGAAACCAAAGAAATGAAGTTCTGGTAAGCCGTTTGCTGTTCGGACACCGTTCCTTTGATGCTTTTGCCGTCTATCGCCACCCATTCCCCAGGTTCGAGATTAAATGTTCTATTAACCCATTGCTCGAACTGCTGTGCGAGAACTTGAAAGTCGAGTTTCTGTAAGATGCGACGAAAAGTAGTGTCTGATGGCAAGCGAGTCACTTTTAGTCCTAATTTCTCGCTGACGGCTTCGTAGTGGCGCGCCCCAAAGTCTTCTAGGGCGTAGTAACTTCGGCATCCACTTATCGTTCCCATAATTACTAATAGCAAAATTAGCCATAGAGGATAACGTCTACCTCGATATGTTCGGAAATCTTTGATTTCCTGCAATGATTGAATTAAGTTGACCGCCATCTTAATTTCCAAAACTTATTTGTTTTCATCATTCTAATATTTTTCTCATCAACGAATTATCCCTGGGTTATGGTGCTGCTAGCGTGAAGGGCAAAGAAAGCATAAATCCCAAGGAACTCGACCAAGGAGAGAAAAAAAAGCTGCAAGGTTGGATGGGTCTAACGCTGATATCCAACACCTTATACCAAATTGCGTTCAAATATAGTAGAGTAGTGAACAACAAAGTTTGTCCTCAAACAACGAGTTAGGCAGGTGGATATGGGTCAAGTTACTCAAGCTTTTCCCCATTTAGAGCTAGAGGCAGTAAA
>NZ_JBYCCV010000208.1:0-3199 GCF_057473825.1 Aliterella sp. E5.1 | reverse complement strand
TGGCGTTCCCAGAGGAGCTATCAAAGAGCGACTTGTCTTCATCCATCAAATCTTTGGAGTGGTTGCATAATTCAAACTCCTCCCACAGGGCTTTTCTATTCTCACCCAGTTTTTGCAACACAACCCTCATCACCATCTCCCACCATTTCTCAATCTGCTCATAGTGGGTCATGCGGAAATCTGCCCAACCAAGAGCATCTTTGGCTTGCTTGAGTCCATATTCAATCCAAGTTCTAAATCCATAGCTGTCGCCAATCTCGCTTAGTTTCACCGCAGGTGCAGCGACCATGACAAACGAAGTTGAATTGTCTGGTAAGGTTTTGGGGTCAGTGGTCAAGAGCCAATACTGCTGGCGATGGCGTTTCCCGTAAATCACCTCAGCCATGTAGCGGATTTCGGTGGTGCCATTGCTAAAGGTGCGTTCAAATTTCTGCCACGGTTGTTGAATCACCTGTTGGTCTTGGGGTAGCCACAGGGCATGGTTGCTACGAATTGCTAAGATGTATGGCAGTTTCAACTCATCAAGGACATTGACGAAGTTGAGCTTGCTCTCACCGTAGAGGCTATCGGCTAATACCAGTTCAAACTTAAATCCCATCGCTTGCAGTTGCCGAATCATCGTTGCAGCAATTTGCGGCTTACTTTGATATTCGTCTGTGGTTTTTAGTCGTTCTCGTGGTTTATACACCTCAAAACACAATGGCAAAATCATGCCTTCAACTAATCCATAAGCTGTCACCGCGACTATGCCATTTTCTTTTTTGCCCACATTCCCAATGTATTGTCGTTTGACATAATCGGTACTTTTTCCTTTCTTACAATCTCCGGTTTCATCAATCAACAAAATCATTGCTTTTCCGTGCAGGACTTTGAGGATTACCTCTAGGCGCTTTTGACGCAACTGTTGGACTGTCCAAGGAGACTCCGTAAGAAAGTGATGCAAGCTCTGATGATTGTTTAGTCCAACGGCTCTAGCAATGGCTGGCAACGACTTACGTTTAATTTCGCTAATCATGCCCAAATGCAGCAACTTGAATGCTTCAAAGCTCCGCACTTCTGGAAACAACGGCTCAAACAACCGACAATATTCATCGACAAATCGAATCGTGGGTTGAGCAGATCTTGCGACTGACATATTTCTTTAAAACAATCATCTCTACCTCTATTCTAATACTCTCTGCTTAAAGTGATAAAAGAGGGATAAAGTAGGCTCTTGTGGCTGCACTTCATGATTTAGATAAAAAGTTAGGTTAGCTTGAGGATCGCAGTCTATCACTAAAACACGGTGTGATTGCTTCGCAAGCAAGAGCGCTGTGAAGAAAGCAACGGTACTTTTACCTTGACCGCCTGATAATGATATACAAGCACAGGTTTTCACTTGTTTTGCCTCCACGTAATAGTGTTAAGCATACAGACTTCGGATATCAAAGTCTACAGAGTCAAGGTATCTTTATACCTAGATACCTGTAGTTTCCAAGCTCTGAAATGATGATTAAGTTAGTATTTTTTAACTAAGTAGTTACTAGGTATAGGTATCTAGATATCTTTATCCCTAAGAGCTACTGACAGTAGCTCTACTTACGTGTCACCTCTCAAAAAATTGAGGTTAGTAGGAAGAATCAAGTATTTACACGAATTACATTTGGCTCTTGAGGTAAATATGATGTGGCAAGTAAAACATCTATTTCACACTAATAAAAAAGTTAAATGATTATTCCTAAACCGCTATTAATCAAACAGCCAGCAGTAAATAAGCTGCTCCGCGAGATACGTTCGCACACTGGTTTAACTCAAGAACAACTAGCGCTTCACTTGGGAGTCACCTACTCTACCACAAATCGATGGGAGAACGGACGTGGCAATCCTTCGCCCCTTGCTATGCGGAAGATTGAGGCAATCTTATTACAGATGGGCGATCGCGGTCGAGAGCTATTAAAAAAGTACGCTTCTAACTAAATTAGCAGCCAATTTTTATAACTAAAGCCTATAGAAATAGATGCTTTTTTGTATTAACAAAAGCATCGCGTTACCTTATCTAACTTTAATTAAGTTACCTATTCAAACTACTACAAATAATTTTAATTATGGGATTACCCTCTATTTTTGATGCTTGTACTCCCAGAGAAGAAATATTGTCAGGAGAACTTTCTCTAGACTTATTTGCTGCCAAACTAAGTTTAGTTGTGGAAGGGAAAGCCCCTCAAGTCTACCAAGACCCGAACATATTTTTTGCCAACACTTTTCCCACTGATGGTTTAAAAACCCTGATTAAAGAAGTATTTAGTCGGCTTTGTAAGACAAGTAGTGGTTCGCCAATCATCCGCCTAGAAACTAGCTTTGGCGGTGGGAAAACTCACGATGAGATTGCCTTGTGGCATATATGCAAACAAGGCAGGCGGATTCAAGGATTAGAGCGCTTTGCTGATATTAATTCTATTCCCCACCAACCAATCCAAATAGCGGCGATCGCTTGTCACGACTTAGATCCGGTTAATGGAGTCTACCATGCCGGAACGGGCATTACTACTTACACGCTTTGGGGCGAAATTGCCTACCAAATAGGTGGCGTTGAAGGCTATAAATTACTGCGGGGTTCGGACGAGCAACGAGTTAGTCCTGGTACTTCAGTTATGGAGCGCCTTACCAATGGACAACCAACTTTAATTGTCCTCGATGAAATCTCCCGTTACTTCCGGGCTGCCAAAGCAACAGTAGTAGGTAACAGTGACTTAGCAAAACAAGTAGTCGCCTTTTTATTTTCCCTAATGGATTTGGCGGCGGCTACAAGTAATCTAGTATTCGTCTACTCCCTCGCCTCAGCTTCCGATACTTTCGGCGAAGAAACTACCGAGTTACACGAAATTATCCAAGCTTCCGCAAGGCAAGATCGGGTACTTAGTCCCAGTTCTGATGTAGAAATTTACAACATCGTCAAGCAGCGCTTGTTTGCTAGTGTCAGTCAAGAAGCTGCCGAAGACGCTGCTAAAGAGTATTTGAATACCTACCGCAACAGCCGTACTTCGTTACCGGAAGGTTGCAAGGATGCGCGATACGTTCAGGCGATGGAATCGATAAAGAAGCTCATGTTTTTCAAAGTAAGCGACGATGACGCCCTGCACCTCCGCCTCCCTTACCTCTTGGCCCGCCTGAAGCTGCCGGGCCAGGTAACTGAAGGCTAGGTCTTTGGCCTTGACGACGT
>NZ_JBYCCV010000207.1:0-3114 GCF_057473825.1 Aliterella sp. E5.1 | reverse complement strand
ATACTTACTCAGTGGACCTTTACTTAACAAAATCGGACGCTTTTATGCAAGACGAGTTGCGAGGAGAGGAGGCCGAGTATTAACTAATGGCGGTAATTGCTGGTGGGGAGACATTAATTGGGTACACCATGTCCATGCAGCAGATGAGCTATATCTCTCTTCTGGTTTCTTACAAAGAATGAAAAGACACATAGATTACCAACAAGCACTTTATAATGAACGTCACATTATTCCAAAAGCAAAGCTAGTTTTAACAAGCTGTGAACGAACTAAGAGAGATATTATAAAATATCTCAATATCCCAGAGCATAAAGTTCAAGTTATATATTATGGCAGTGATTCAGGATTATTTGTTCCAGCCACTACAAAGAAGCGTTATAGAACTAGAAAATCTCTAGACTTGCCTATAGAGCGACCGCTGGCGATTTTCATCGGAGCGTTAGGAAATCGGCGTAAGGGGTTTGATACCCTTTTTCAGGCTTGGAGTTTGCTATGTAAAGACAAAAAATGGGATGTCAAGCTAGTTGTAGTTGGAAGAGGTTCAGAGTTATCACTGTGGAAAAAAAAGACTACTGCCTTGGGCATTGGTAATCATATCCAATTTCTTGGCTTCGTTCCAGATTTGCCGAATACCTTAGCAGCTTGCGATCTCTTTGTTTTACCTTCTCGCTATGAGGGTTACTCTCTGGCAACTCAGGAAGCTCTTTGCTGTGGATTACCAGCGATTGTGAGTGCTACGGCTGGAGTTGCTGAACGTTATCCTCCAGAGCTAGAAGATTTACTTTTACCTAATCCTGAAGATGTTGACGACTTAGTAGGTCGATTACGCTGCTGGCGAGATCAACTTGAACAGTATAGACAGAAAGTAAGATCTTTTTCAGAAGGCTTGCGAAGTTATACCTGGGACGATATGGCAAAAAGCATTGTAGGAAGAATAAAGGAGGCGTAAGCTAATTCATGAAAAACCTAAGTACTGGGCTTCGAAAAACTTTTTTAAAAGTTTGCAGTGAAGGCTACTCTGTATTAGGTCTTACTCCTGCTGTTAACTCAGATAATTATAATCCCTGGCAATACAGTTCTGGTTATCCACCAAGCTACTTTGCCCAAGGGAGATATCGCTTTTTAAAGACATTGCAATTTGCTCAAGATTTAAATCCCAGAAATATTTTAGAGGTTGCCGCTGGAGGAGGTTTCAATGCAGCCTGCTTGTGGAAACCTTCTAGAAGAGTGGTTATTAATGATTTAAGATTAGAAGAAGATGAGGTTCAAATCTGGAGCACCGGTAAATTTTTAGAAATGGAATCCGGCAACTTGTTTGATCTTAAGCCAGAGTCGCTAGGTTGTTTTGACTTAGTGATAGCCTGTGAAGTGATTGAGCATGTAGCTCATGGCGATCAGTTGATTAATCACTTAAATAACTTCCTGGCTCCAGGAGGAACCCTACTGCTGACTACACCTAATGGCTCTTACTTCCGTTCTAAACTCCCCACTTACTCACAAATCACTGATTTTAATGTATTGGAAAAAGAGCAATTTAAGCCTGATTCGGATGGTCATTTGTATTTATATTCACCCCAAGAGATTTATGATTTAATGAAGTCAATAGGCTTTAGCAGTATCTCTATTGATTTATCAATCACACCCTGGCTATCAGGCCATATGGGACTGCGATTTTTGCCTGCCTCAGAACTCTTAAGTCCGATGTACTATCTGCTTGAAAACCTAACAAAAAATTTAGGCATGAAAATAAGATCTAAATTTTGTACACAAATGATTATTTTGGCAACAATGAATTGAATTAAGAAAATAAGTAGGTAGCCAAAAGTAATCGCAGCTAAACAGAAGTAGACTAGAAGCGTAGCCTTTTTGTGACATAGACGATGACCCGCACGCTTCTAAAAGTCAACCTCACTCAGGGGGAGGATGAGCAACTATTCGAGCTGAGGGACGATGCCAGCGTCCCGAAACGAACCAAACTGCGAGCCGAAATGCTGCGGCTTAATCATCGCGGTTGGCAAACCAAAGAGATAGCCGAGTACTTAGATTGTCGGGTTGAGACCGTTCGTCGCGCGATCTATCGTTGGCAAGCAGGCAGCTTAGAAAACCTATGGGATGCCCCCCGAGAAGGCAGACCCAGAAGCTGGGACGAGTCAGATATGGGCTATATAGAGCAGCAGTTAGATGAGCCTGGAACGTTTAACTCTCGTCAGGTCGTTGAGCTGTTGAACTCAGCGCGTGATGTCCAGTTGAGCCGTCGGCATGTAAGTCGCCTGCTCAAAAAAAGGGGTACCGTTGGAAGCGCACAAGACACAGCCACCAGCAAAAACAAGACCCTATCGAGCGTGCTGCCAAGCAACAGGAGCTAGCGGCGCTGCAAACCGCATCAGAGCAAAGCTACATTCGCTTACTCTATCTGGACGAAACCGGCTTTGAGAGCTGGTCTGCGGTGAGCTATAGCTGGTCACACATCGGTGAACAAAAGCGACAAGAGCAAACCCACTGCCGCTGCCGGGTCAGTTTGCTAGGGTTATGGGAGCCTGAGTGCGCATTGACGTATGGTCTAAGCTTCGGCAGCGTCACCTCTGAAACCTACCTGCATCTAATGCGTTGGCAAGCACAGCGGGCAGAGTCGTTGTTCAAACGCACAGGTATCCTCACCGTGGTTGTTCAAGACAATGCTACGATTCATACCAGTCGAGCGGTGCAGGCCGAGGTCGCTCAGTGGCGACGTCAGGGGTTAGTCCTTTTTCAACTGCCAAAGTACTGCTCACAGATGAACCTGATTGAAGGCGAATGGCATCAGATGAAAGCCCACCACATCCGGGGGCAAATGTTTGAAGACCCCTACGAGCTAGCGGTCGGTGTGATGGCTAGCGTACGCGCCAGAGGCGAGTCGGCAGACTACAAGGTCAGCCGTTTCAACTTTAACACCCATCGCACGATTCGTTCGCCATTGCTAACAACTTAGATAACTGCGTTTATATATGGCTGCCTACTTATCGGTTTCTAAAGCAATGACAGTACAACCAATTTTAACTAGTGCCTCTGGTATCAATTCCTTAAGTCTCTGCTCTAATCTACCAGCTATAACTTTCCGCCGTCTGCGAACAGTCC
>NZ_JBYCCV010000206.1:0-3219 GCF_057473825.1 Aliterella sp. E5.1 | reverse complement strand
GCGAGCATTGGTGGTTTGTCCTCAAAAACTGGATGCGGCAGCGAGCGGTGCAACGAATTTGACAGCTTTCATGATTGTGTTGATGCCGCCTTCAAACACTGCCCTAACGTGTTTCCGTAAGGCTATAATTTATCGTTACCGTCTCTACTCCCCTAACAAGTAGATGCGCCCGTAAGCGATTGATGGAACATTCAGGTGTGATCGCCTATGGCAAACAATACGCAGAATTTTGGGTGCATACACCAATTGATGGACAGTCTGCAACGGTTGGCAATGGTACGCATATCGGTTTTATCGCTCCAACCAAGGCATCAGTTCATGCCTTTTATGAAACTGCTTTAGAAAAAGGTGGCATAGACGAAGGTGCGCCAGGTGGCAGACCAGATTACGGCGAACCATATTACGGCTGCTTTGTCCGCGACCCTGACGGACATAAGGTAGAAGCATCCTTTTGGGATATGGAAATTGATTTCAATCCCAATTAGTTCTTAACGCAGAATTTAGGTGCAAAATGCGATCACTTTATCAGCAATTAGTTATTAGTTGCGATCGCATCCTATATTTGGGTAAAATCATAGATTCGACCAATTGATAGAAACTAAGTAGTTTATACTTTACAGGCAAGATTATGGCAAAGCGCGTACAGTTAGTTTTAAATAAAGATGTTAGCAAATTAGGAAAGTTAGGCGATTTAGTTGAAGTAGCTCCCGGCTATGCTCGTAACTACTTGCTGCCGCAAAAAATGGCTGTTCATGCTACTCCTGGTATTCTCAAGCAAGCCGAACGCCGCAAAGAGCAAGAGCGCCAGCGCCAAGCCGAACTCAAAGAACAAGCACAAGGCTTAAAAGTTACTTTAGAAAAAGTCGGCCGCTTTACGATCGCAAAGCAAGTCGGTGAAGGTGAATCGATCTTTGGTACGGTAACAGACCGAGAAATTGCAACTCTAATTCAAGGAGTGATCGGTCAAGAAGTAGATCGTCGCGGCATCACTTTACCCGATATTAGCAAAACTGGTAGTTATACTGCCGAAGTCAAGCTACACCCAGAAGTCACAGCTACAGTAGATATTCACGTAGTAGCAGAATAAAACTCTATTACTCCCCTCTCTTTAAAAGCTTGGGGAGAGGAAACCGTCCCCCAACTTTTTGCTCTCTTGATTAGTGGTGGCTTATCATAGTTAGTAGGTAAATTCTTTTAGTCTATTAACAGCGATTAGGAGAGGTGGTCGCTGAACTTTGCGTTGCCCTGAGCTTGTCGAAGGGTCGAAGTGGAAACCGCCCCAAATTTTTGCTTTGTTAAATTTATGTTGGAACAACTCAACTTTCAAGGCTTGGGCGGATTGCCACCGCAAAATATTGAAGCAGAAGAAGCGGTTTTGGGAGGTATCTTACTAGATCCCGAAGCAATTAGCCGTGTAAGCGATCGCTTGTTAGCCGAAGCGTTCTATATTAGCGCTCACAAAGAAATTTACGAAGCGGCTTTAAAACTCCAAGGTCAAGGTAAACCCACCGATTTACTTAGTGTCACTTCTTGGTTGACTGACCACGATTTGTTAGCAAAAATTGGTGGAAAAAGTAAGTTAGTTCAACTGGTAGATCGCACTGTTTCGGCAATTAATATTGACTCATTAGCAACGCTAGTAATGGACAAATACCTGCGGCGTAAGCTAATTCAAGCGGGTAATGAAATTGTCCAACTCGGCTACCAAACAGAAACCGAACTCCCGATAGTGCTTGACAGAGCCGAACAAAAAGTTTTTAATATCACTCAAGACAGGCCTCAGCAAGGTTTGATTGCCATTGGTGACACCTTAGTAGATACCTTTCAAGACTTAGAAAATCGCGATCGCGAACAAGCTTTACCAGGTATTTTGTCTGACTTTTACGACTTAGATGCGCTGACAAGTGGTTTCCAAAAGTCAGACTTAATTATTGTTGCCGCCCGTCCGGCGATGGGTAAAACGGCTTTGTGCTTAAATATTGCCCGCAATGTTGCCACTCGCTACAAAATGCCTGTAGCTCTTTTTAGTTTGGAAATGTCCAAAGAGCAATTGGTACAACGCTTACTAGCTAGTGAAGCGGGAATTGAAAGCCAAAGAATGCGGAGTGGGCGAATTAGTCAAAACGAGTGGGAACAATTAAGTCGAGCATTTGGTAACTTGGCTCAATTGCCCATATATATAGACGATACGGCAAATATGACGGTAATGGAGATGCGTAGTCAAGCCCGCCGTTTGCAAGCAGAGAAAAATAGCGAACTTGCTTTAATTGTGATCGATTACTTGCAGCTAATGGAAAGCAGTACCAGCGACAATCGGGTGCAAGAACTATCAAAAATTACCCGTAGTCTTAAGGGTTTAGCCCGCGAATTGAAAGTTCCAATCATCGCCCTATCTCAGTTGAGTCGGGGTGTAGAGTCGCGCACCAACAAGCGTCCCCTGCTTTCCGATTTAAGAGAATCTGGCTCTTTAGAACAAGATTCGGACTTGGTATTAATGATTTATCGGGATGATTACTACAATGCTGATTCCCCCGATCGCGGAGTCACCGAAATTATTGCCGCCAAACACCGAAATGGACCTACAGGCACAGTTAAATTGCTGTTTAACCCGCAATATACTCAGTTTTTGAACTTTAAAAGGTAATCACTGGGCTTGGGGGTTATGGCTCAAAAATTGGCGGAAACACCAGCGCGGAAAGTCAAACCAGGATGATAGATGCAATTGGACTTTTCATACTGCACAGCTGCCAGATTTTCTAGATAAATTGTCAAAGCAATATTTTTATATACAGGTACTCGTGCTGATAGGTCTAAATTGAGGAAAGAGGGTGAAAAATCTGTACTGCTTTCTCCAGGATTATTAAAGAAAGCTCGCCGCGCTCCCCCAAAGTAACTAGCGTACAAATTGACTTGCCAGCCTTCTGAACCGTAACCAACGCCCAACTGCGCTACAGAGTAAGGAACTAAGCCTAATTGCAATCCTTCCTCTGAACCAGATTTAATCTTCGCATCGGTATAAGTGTAGTTGAGAAACGTTGACCATCTAGGGGCAATTTGCCACTTCAGCGCTGCTTCTAAGCCGTTAGTTTTGACTAGGGCGTATCTGCAAAGTCTGGATGTAGCGTAATGAGCTATTTTAACCAGATAAGAATCGCCGCAATCATCAGCATTGCTAGGTAGTTTTCGGCTCGTTTTTCATAACGAGTAGCTACCCGACGA
>NZ_JBYCCV010000205.1:0-3130 GCF_057473825.1 Aliterella sp. E5.1 | reverse complement strand
GCTAAAAAGTAAAATAAGGTGTCTAGACATCTAGACACTCAAACATTTAAGCAATTAACCTATTTCTCCCTGGGGAGGTGCGGATGAAACTGTACGCAAACGGCCACCTGCCCATCAGCCAGCCCTGAGAAAGGCAAACTTAAAAGCTTGCCACAGCCACGCTAAAAACAAAATGCCGTTAGTGATAGCACCTATTGTGGCGACATCTCCCAAAGAGCCAAAAAACAGATAGAAAATTGCGGCTGTGAGCGTCCCAGAGAAAGCAGAAGCTAAAGGCGCAGCCATTTCTATCAAAGGTGGTTTTCGATCAAGAACAATTGCATTGTGGGCAAAGGCATAAACAACGCTTGAAAGAATTGCCACAAAGCAAAGCACTCCTCCCAGGAGGTAATCAAACAATTCCCAATGAGCTTCAATCATTGGGGCTGTCGCCGCGATGGTCGTTGCTTGCTGTCCGAAGGACATAGGCCGGCCTGCTGCCAATGTAATGTTAGGCAGTAATATTGCCCCAACGCCAGCGCCAAACAAGTACAACATTGATTTTGACTTTTTCATTGTTTCACCTGTACTAAGTTATTTACAAAATGGGGACCGTGCAGCTCCGCTTGAAACCGTACAAAAACGAGGGGCCATCTTCAACTCACAGCCATCAGCAGATGGATTAGCCCATCCTCTACCAAGTACACAGACTTGGGGTGATCAAGCTTGCCAAGTTGTAGTTTGATGCTTTGGCCTGAAAAGCTTCGGAGACCCTTCAGCAGCCTCATCCCATTGAATTTCCCCCCTCTAGGCAATTTGATTAAACCGTTATAGGGCAGGATCTCACTGCCATTTTCAGATTCAATCACCAGCTTTTTAGATTTAGCAATCACGTTAACCAAGGCAGGTTTAGCCTTACCCTGAACCCTGGAGATTGCCTTAATCAAAGGCTGGCGCTCACACTCGATCCAGCCCCCTTTCTCTAGTCGAATCAACTGCTTGAAGTCGGGATAATACTCACCGAGGCGATCAGCCACGATTACAGTATTTGCGACCTCAAAGGCAACCGCCTTCGGCGGGCCCAGTTTGCTCAGAGACGGCAACTCGACTGCCAAGGTCGCCGTTTCAGCCGTTAGGGGTTGATCTAACAAAGCCTTAGCCATAGCAGCCTTGATCACTACCGGAACTATCGAGTATCCCTCCTGTGTTACCTTGCTAGCCGGTAAGGTGGCCTCTGCCAATTGGTATCGGTTCATTGCCTGAATTTTGGTTGGTTCAGACTCACGCCAGATAAAGTTGATCCCAGCCCAGTTTTTGTGAAACGGATGTGAGTCAGTGGAAACAAACCCGATTACCTTCTTGAGAGCCGCTTGTAGCTGTTCTAGGTTAAATTCCACGAAAGGCAGGCTCAATTAGGGGCGGCCTCCCTAGGCCACTCTCAGGCTGAAGTGAACAGACTGTGACTGATTTGCTAGTGCCATTCATCGAAATATTCGGCGTGGAAACCCTTGGCTTAAGCCATAGGGAGGAAGCGCCGTCCTATATAAAATTACCTTGAAATCTGGATGAGTTAGAATATAGCTATGATTCAGACCCTGTCTGTAAAGTGTAAGCTGATAGTCCCTATAGAGTTGAGGCCAGAGATTGACCAAACTCTTAAGGAATTTGCTGATGCTTGCAATCAGATCCTGGAGGTAGCCAAACACGAGAACTGCTGGAATACAACCAAGCTGCATCACCAGGTTTATAGACCTGTGAGGGAGGCAACGGGGTTGAAGGCTAACCACGTTTGCCAAGCTATCCGTAGGGTGATTAGCAACGCTAAGGCTGTTAAGCAGGTTCACAAATTTAGGCCAACCTCCCTCAGCTTGGATGTGCGAACTTTTAAGTACGTTGAAGACTCCCAAAGTGTTGGAGTTACGCTTATATCTGGAAGGCGCAACTTTAGCCTTGCGATCGGTGGGTATCAGAGTGGCACTGGTAGGGGTCAATCCCCTACCAGTGCCACTCTGAACAAGTCTAAAAAGGGTGACTACTACATCAACATTGCAGTAGACATTCCCACTCAACCAACAGGTAAAACGCCTAAAGTAATTGGGGTTGACCTGGGTCGGCGGGATATTGCTGTCACCAGCACAGGCAATAGCTGGGACGGTAGCCAATTGCAAGCTACTCGTGCCAAGTTTGCTAGAGTCAGAAGCTCTGTCCAATCCAAATGCACTAAGTCTGCCAAACGGCTGCTTAGACGGCTCTCTGGGAAAGAACAGCGCTTTCAAAAGTGGATTAACCACACCATCAGTAAAGCTCTGGTCAAAGAGGCTAAAGAGTCTAACTCTGCTCTGGCTTTTGAAGACCTTAGCGGGATTAGGCAAAGAGCTAGGGTCAGGAAGCATCAACGTCGGGAGAAGTCACTTCGATACTTCTGTCTCCAGTAGGACATACAGCTTATAGATGGCCTGCTGTCTAGAGCAGTTGAAGTTCATTGTCATTTGAGAGATAGCCGCTTCTAGGGCTGTCTGAGCCTGTTCTGAGAAAGCAGATAAGTTGAGAAGTTTAGCGGCCTGCAAAAGGGTATTACTGCTCATAGTTAAAACCTCAATAGGTATAGGTAGTTTGAAAAAATTGCCTATAAAAAAGGAATTCACCAGTCCAGCGCGTTGCCCTCCTTGGAGGTGTCATCCTGTCCCGGTCTCTCGTCTGGGGGTATTTTCCAGTTCCCCTGTTGTCGAGCCAACAGCAACCTTATTTATTTGTCCTTGTCTCATCTATACCTACTATCTCACAACTCCACCTACATAGCAATAGCCAATAGATATGGATAGCTAATAGGTAGACATAGATTGATAGTTGCTGAAAACCTTTTCACGCAAGCATTACAGCTATTATTCTCGAAGTTAAGCTATACCTACCCATAACTAAAATTGATTAGATACAGATTGCTTATGCATAGATGATTTAGGTGGAGTTGATATTAGATATTTAATAGTTGTAGACATAGATAGATAAGAAATAGGTATAGTTTGAGGGTATTTAGACATAGATAGGTAGATCTGGCCCCACTCCTCTAAATGGCTGAAACCCTTACATAGAGGGAGTTTAACGCCTTTTACTCCAACAGCGATCGCAGTGATCCCCATCTATATCTATACCT
>NZ_JBYCCV010000204.1:0-3228 GCF_057473825.1 Aliterella sp. E5.1 | reverse complement strand
GCAAGTCTTGCCAGTTACAACCATTTTTCAGTTGATAAAAGATGCCATCCAAGATTTCGCGCTTGCTCCAGTTAGAAGGTCTTGTTTGCTTCTTCGGCGGTAGGATCTTAGGTAGTAAAGGTTCTATTATTTTCCACTCTTCGTCGGTGAGGCTGCTCTGGTACGGCATGGCATCTGCATTATGTTTTTGCCTTAACGTTACTTCCTTCCAGGGAAAGATGTCAAATGGGTTCTATATGATGTCCGCTTAACGGATTATGATAAAGGTGGAGAGTGAAGGGATGACTTATGCCGAAACGGATTACGGTAGCGGAGCATTCAAGTATTGCCCAACTAGAACAGCTTTATAAACAGGCAACAGGCGGGGTAGAAAGCCGTAAAGCTCGCCGGTGGAAGCTTCCACCCGGCAGACTTTACGTCAGTTTCAAATTATCTGGTTATTAGCCCAAGGAAAGAAAAGCGAGGAAGTAACAGAGATAACAGGTTACAGCAGGACATGGATTTATGCCTTAGTTAAAAGATATAACGAGTTGGGTGTGGAAGGATTAGGAGACTTTCGCCACCAAAATATTGGTGCAAAACCGCTAATTGATGATGTACAGCAAGCACAGTTATGGCAAGTTTTACAAGAAAAAGCTGCCGATGGAGGACTATGGAATGGGCGCACCCGTTGCAGAGTGGCTAACAACCTTGACGGGGAGACAAATTAGCCGACAGAGGGGATGGGAAATCTTGCGTAAAATGACTTTTAGGTTAAGAGTGCCAAGACCTGCTCATACTCAAAGCAACGAGACAGAGCAAATCGCCTGGAAAAAAAACTAGCAGTGGAGGTAAGCGAACTCCAAACCACTTATCCAGAAGCGGAAATTCAACTGTGGTGGGTTTGGTGAGCATCCTTTGGGACTCAAGCCAATTTTAAAACGGGTTTATGTACCAGAAGGAGAAACGCCGATAGCTAATGTTAATTGGAGATATCAATGGTTATGGTTGTATGCCTTCGTACATCCCAAAACCGGAGAAACTTATTGGTGGATTCTTCCCTACGTTAATACCAAACTTTTTAATCAGGTTTTAGTAGACGAGCGCGCGTGAATTTGAATTGGGCGCTAAAAAACATATTCTTTTAGCTGTAGATAGGGCTGGGTGGCACATTAGTCAGGATTTAAAAATTCCCCAAGGGTTGCATTTGACATTTTTGCCTCCCTACTCACCAGAATTACAGCCTGCGGAACGATTGTGGACTTTAGTTGATGAGCCAATTGCTAATCAATCTTTTGAAACCTTAGATGACGAGCGAAGAAGTTTTATGTCAACGATGCCAATCTCTACTTCAGCAGCAAGATTTGATTCAAGGACTAACTGGTTTTCATTGGTGGACTAAAATCGGAGCTTAGATGCAAGTTATCTACCGGACATGATATTAGCGGTGTAATCGGAGATATCTGACACAAAAGTTAGTAGTGTGAAGTATTACAGGAAAGGGATCTAACGACGCGATCGCGTTTCTCTTAGTAAAAATCACTATTTTTTATTGTAATAGTGCTACCTCTTTCAACTAAAGTAGGAGCTAACACAAGATTTTCTACAGTTTTTTCTTGCAATAAGTCGAGTAACATTTGCGCCGCATGGCAACCGATTTCTAGCATTGGCTGACGGACGGTGGTTAGTGGCGGCGTAACATAACGCCCTATCGCAATACCATCAAATCCTACTAAGCTCAAGTCTTGCGGTACAACAATACCTAGTTTTTGACACTCTAATAGAGCGCCCACCGCTACCATGTCGTTGTAGCAAAAAATAGCAGTTACTCCTGCTTTTAGCAACTGATGTAACATTTGTTGACCGATAGCAACATCTTCTGCATTGCTAAATGCGATCCAATCGCTAAGTTGCTGTAAACCTGCTTGTGCAAGGGCTAATTGGTATCCTGCTAAGCGCTGCTGGTTTGACCTGTAGCGATTGCTTGCACCTAGATAACCGATAGCAGTGTGTCCGAGTTTTATCAGGTGTTCTACCGCTAATTGTCCACCTAAGCGATCGTCGGTTTCTACAAAGTGAAATATATTACCTAGTTCTTCAGCTTTACTATTAATTAGCACCGTAGGCACAGCAATTTGGGCTATTTGCTCAGTCTGCTGCTTGCTAATTCGGGAGTCGGCGACTAATATTCCATCTACTCTACGACGGTGAAAATTATTAATAGCAGCTATTTCCTGCTCTACATCTCGATGGGAAGCAGTTAGTAAAACACTCAAACCTGCACTTCTTGCTATTTGCTCAATTCCGTCTACTACTTCAACAAAAAAAGGATCGGCGATGGAAGTTACGACTACTCCGATCGTATTAGTTGTTTGATTTTGTAAACTTTGAGCAATACTGTTTGGCACGTAGCTCATCTCTCGCGCTAGTTGCTTGATTTCTTCGCGCACTTTGAGACTAATTAGCGGGTTATCGCGCAAAGCACGAGAAACGGTAGTATGAGAAACGCCTGCTTTTCGAGCAATATCTTGAATTGAGACTCGTCGCTTACTCATTGGTTTGTCCTTTATGCACACCTGTGCAATAACTATAAATTACAAAGAGCTTTAGTTATTTGTCAACTATATAAACCCTTATTTACAACTAGATACTTAAGAAACAAGGATGTCGAAAGTTTGCTTTGCTTGGAGTAAAGCCAGACTTAATAAAAAATTATGCACAGGTGTGCATAAGAGAAAGCCTAGAGGTCTAATATAGGTTTATGCACAGGTGTGCATAAACAGAAAAAGTATTAGTTAATAGGAGAGAAATATACTTGTTTAAGTATTTATTCTCAATAAATTTTGCTTTGAGTTGGTAATAAGAAAGCTTTTTTAAAATTACCTACAGCTATTTTGGATGAAAATGAGTATGAAAAATATAGCGATCGCATTTAGCCTATTAGCTCTGACTTTAGCAGGCTGCAATACCCCTCAAACTACGACTTCAGAAGTTGATGGGGATAGAAAATTACGCTCGGTTAGTGTCACCGTTGGCAACCTAAGTAATCCCTTTTTCGTTGTGATGGGACAAGGGGTGGAACAAGAAGCAAAAAAAATTGGTGGCGAGAATGTCAAATTTACGGTAGTGCGTCAGATTATTGTGGGATAGGTCACGATATCATTCCAAGTCCATGGTCGAGAGGTTAATCCTGCTCGTTGTGCGGCAGTGGACTTGAACCGACTATGCTGCCAAATCCAATTGAAGTAA
>NZ_JBYCCV010000203.1:0-3255 GCF_057473825.1 Aliterella sp. E5.1 | reverse complement strand
TCTCCTTGAGGGCTTGCTGTAGATGAACGACTTGTTCCGACCTTAAAAAATTCTTGGCTGCTGGTGGCATAGTTACTTTGAATCAGCTTTACCTTTTTATTATGCAACTTTGATGCCGATTAGCTTAGGACGGATAGTTTAGAGGTAGGGAAACTGAAAAATCTGAACTTCCCTAACTCTCGATATTCACCTCCCATCTTTCTACCTTTCAACGCTTTAAGCCCTTTACAAATTGATAGTTTCGGCTTACTTTAGTGCCATTTGACTAATAGCTTTAGAGCTTAACTTGTACAAGATGGATAGGGTCAAGCCTCAACTTTAAATCCTTTAATCAGTGTTTGGTGGCTCTACTACTTTGCTCGCTGCATACATTAAGCTCCCTCACCTCGCATGGCAGGCACGTCGATTTCCTTGATGCAGGTTGCCCGCGACAATGAGAGAATGCAATCAATAATGCTCAGAAGATCCGTTAAGGGAATCGCCTCACCGCCTAATAGATTATCTGCTGCGAGATCAGCTAGAACTTCGGGTGTCCCGACATTACCAGGATTAATCACTGTCACACTAATTTTCTGCGCTCGTAATTCTTCGCGCAGTGAATGCACCACACCTCGCAAACCAAACTTGGAGGCACTATTAGCAACTTCTCGCCCAGGAAAATTATCCCGACCTGAGAGCGCACCCATGAAAATGATTTTTGGATTATCAGAGCGTCGTAGAGCAGGTAATAAGGCTTTAACTAACCTCATCGGTGCCAGTAAATTCACAGCAATTACTTTGACAATATCCGCATCGGAGCAATCTTCAAAGCGGTATTGGCTGGTAAACGCATGGGTTTCCCAAGTTCCTCCCATATATAACAATGCATCTAAGCAATCGTCTCCAATCGCATTTGACACCGTTTCAACACCTGCTAGGTTCGACAAATCTGCCTGAATCCACTCACCGCTCGGTGCCGCAGTGCGAGAAACTGCTAGCAAGCGCTCAGACTGGGAAAGCAGATGTTTAGCAACAGCTACCAATGCCACGGCTTGCACCAGCCACCAGAATCGTCTTGAACGACATATACGTTCTCCTGTTCAGTTGAAACAAAGACCAAATTTAGTAATCCCTGAAAATTCGAGATTAAACTGCTCTCTAAAGTAATCAGCGTGAAAGGTTTGGTAGGGCTTAAACCCAATGGATTCATAGGTATGACGAGCCACATCGTTTCCGTTGATTACCATAATTCCCGCGTGAGAATGCTGTTGCGATCGCCCTTCCTCTAGCAATGCTCTGAGTAACACTTTTCCTAAGCCTCGACCTCGTGCCTCTGGCAATACTGCAACATTTTCAATAATCCAGGGCGCTTGGGGTGTCAGAAAAATCGGTCGGCAATCGCCACCCCAAAATTTCACATACTGAACGCGAAAGGTTGTAGCAATTTCTTCGGACCAGTTCAACTCTTGTGCTATTTTGTGTAGGCAGGATAGACGCAATGGGCAATAGTCTTCTGAGTTTGGTGTATAACCTGCGGCGGCTGCTACGGGCTTGCCTTGCGCTTCTAAAATTAAGAAATCGGTTACATTCCCCCAATTAGAAGCATCTGCACTTAGCATTGCCTCCATAAATTGCAATGCGCCTGTTTGAGTACCTTGCAAAATATCCTCCCAAAAGCACTGATTTAGCGGCGGCAAAGAGGCTTCATACTCAATTCTGGCGAGGAACGAGATGTCTGCAATCGTTGCTTTGCGGGTGCTTAGGGTAGCTTGCATCACAGCCTCCTTGAGGATAATTCTCATAAAAGATACAATCTGTATGTATTTAGAGTATGAAGTCTTTGCTCTTTGCTGTCAAGATACATACTGTATGAATGTTTAATCTAAATATTTGCCATGCCTGCCAAGCAAACTAAGGCTGAACAAACCCTCCGTACTCGTCGCGCCATTCTTGATCGGGCGCGTCATTTATTTGCAACAAAAGGGTACGCAGCCACCGGAACCGAGGAAATTATCAGTGAGTTGGGGATTACTCGTGGAGCGTTGTATCACCAGTTCAATGACAAGCTGGGAGTTTTTAAGGCTGTGGTTGCTGAAGCCTATGACGAGATGATAGATTACATCAGCGCCAAGGTACAGCCGCTAGACGACCCTTGGGAACAGTTAGTGATTGGCTGCCAGGCGTTCTTAGAAATTGCCCAGCAAGAGGAGCGACGGCGGTTGGTGTTTATTGAAGCCCCAGCAGTGTTGGCAGCAGACACCTTGGTCGAGTTTGACCAGTATGGGTTTGGGCTGCTTCAAGAATCGATTCAAAAGGTTATTAATGAGGGAAAGCTGAACACAATCGATGCGGAGGGATTTGCCCATTTGGTAAATGGTTCACTCAATGAGTTAGCATCATGGGTAGCGCAGTCCAATGATCCTGAACGGTTAAAAACGGCTCAACGGTTAGTCGAAACATTACTGACTCGACATCAAAACTGATGTTCTCCCAGTGAGTTCCGTCTTCAAGATTTCTGACTCTTAAACCGAAAACTGGATAGCTCTTCTGAATTAGCCAACAGTATCTACATTCGTTTTACCCCTGCGTATGATTTTGACTTACGCTTAATCTGCTTTGATGCCCATTAGTTCTTTGCCGTAAAGTGAGTTTACACCTTTACGGGTAATGCTCATACCAAAGTCATGCCTTCATCGGTGCGGTCTAATGTTATCTACTTGGGCGATCGCTATCATTAATTATCAGCACTTTAGATAGACGAATTCAAAAGGGAAAATATTAAGGAGATATAGATGTCAGTGCTAGTTTTATGCGTGGGAATTTCAACGGAACGAGGTGCTACAGTTCCCTATTCTCATCGCAAGCTTAACGGAGAACTTGGTAAATTTGGAAAAAAAATCAGGATCAAAATGGCGGGGTCTGCTAGGGTCCTCATCAATGCCATCGAACTTGGAGTTATGCGGACGATTGAACAGGACGACTTAGAGACGCATTCCCTCTCTGTAGCAGTTCCACTCGATCTAATCGATTGCGAGGCATTTCTGGAAATATGTTGGCAAGAAGTCGTTGAATGGGCGGCAAAGATGGGAATGAGCCAAGGTATATACGCCGTCTCAATAGTAGGAGAATTCGCGGGCAGCGAAGAAGGCTAAGCTAATAGACTTCTAAATAGTATAAAATTAAAGTCTAAAATCTTCAAAGTACAAGGACGATGCCTGCGAAAGGATTCCTCAACGAGGAGCAAACAAAAAAATTGCAACAAGCAGTACGGCAAGG
>NZ_JBYCCV010000202.1:0-3258 GCF_057473825.1 Aliterella sp. E5.1 | reverse complement strand
CCATAATTAAGAGTATGGAGGGGAAAATGCGATCGTTAAAGGTTTCAACATAAAGGTTGATATTGTTGGTTGTAACAGTTGTTTGATAGTTTTTTAGTTCAAGAAACGTAATTTTTCATCTTTATTTTTCTGGTGAATCTCGGACTGCAATTACTACATCCCCAATCATTAATTCAGCTTCTGCAAATGCTTTAATTACATCTTGATTAGACTTTTCACCTGTATCAAATCGTCGCAGTTCTGCCGCTTTTAGATATCTATGTGCTTGACGAAACCCATTACCTTTGCGTCCTACATCTGTGGTTTTAATTAATGCTACTGAGGTAGCACTTGTAGCCGCCAAAACTTTTATCCAAAATGGTTCAAGTTCTTCTGTAAAAGTAGCGACTACCACAGATGATACTACTGAAATCACTCCTAAAGCTATGTAAGTTGAGTGTAAGCTTATTGCACTGTAATGCCATCTTTTGAGTTGAGATTTTATTTCTTTGTCAATATTTTGGTTCATGATGGTAATCCTATCTAGTAGTCAAAGCGATCGCTTACCGATTAAGCGTAAAAATTACTAATTCTTATTAAGAAAAACCGCTAAGAATATCGAGTAGTTTTTTTAAAGGTGTACGGTGATAGAGAAAACCTAATGTATTTTCTAAATACTCTAAATTTGCTGGAGGGGCCGTCAAAAGTTTGTCTGACTTTACAATATCGCTCCACCAACTTTGTGGCTGATTGATAGGAACACCAATATCCTTCATTTTCATCAAAAACTCATGAGCAACTAAGCCATAAAATACAGGTGTCGGGTGAAATCCATCTAAGCCAATAAGGCCACCTATAAATCTATTTTCTGGATTATTGTCGTTAGGATTTAGACGAATATACCGAGTGTCTATCAGAGGTTTTTCTGCTGAAGTTATTCGGTGCGGAATATTAGCTCTTAATGCGTCAATTAATTCTGTTGGAAAAGTATAGCTAACCTTTCCCCCCTGGCGACGAAATGCTAATTGATCGAGCTTTTCACACAGATCGACAACATGAAATCCTTCCTGGGTAGCAACCTCTTTGATAGCTCGATTGTACTGGTCAATAATACTATCTATTAATTGGGCTTCTGTACCTACTAAATGAGGATATTGTTCAGGGTTTTTACTAAACTCATCATCCCAAATCCAAAAATGAGTATAAAACTCATAGTATCCATTTGAAGCCAGTGCGTCTGTTCCCGTTCTTCCAGGAGTAATACCGCGACATATTGGAGGAATAGTAACATGAGGAATAGTTGCTAGAAAAACGTTCTTAGCATTTATAGCTTTAATTTGAGGAATAATTCTTTTAAGTAGTTTTCGGAAATGTTCGGGTTGCCAAAGATTGCAGCTTTGTTCGCCTGCTAATTTATAAATGTCTTCGGGTTTAGACCAATTAATTTTTAACTGAATAACCGTACCTAAACAGTTATTCGACCCTAGCCAGAAAATTAAATTATCAATTCCACCCTGCGTTTGAGCAATTTCCTGAGCAGCAGTGACTTGTGAATATTGCTCAAATTGACCATTTAAACTTGGATTTAATGTTCTCCTTGTAGCACGATACATTGCTAATTCAGGTAGTTGTTGAAAAAAGTTATCTTTAAGTTTTTTCTTTTGTAATATACGGCGGCAAACTGCGTCTGTTAGAGTGTCAAAATCTCCTAGCTGAAATCCTAAAATACCTAAATTGTGATGTAAAAGACCCGTATCGGAAGCTCTAGTTCCTTCTCCTCTTTCCCAAAAATCTTCTACGCGATCGAGTAGATTTTGCACTGCTAAAAAGGCAGGAGCAATTTCAAATAAATCAATTTTATTTCCAAATTTGTCAACTAGCAGGCGTAATAATTGTTCTATGTTTAGGGGTAAACCACCTTCACCGGTGAAATCAGGACGTTTGAATTGATTTAAATCTGGGTCGCCAAGACAACGGGCAATTAGAGCAGGATAGGCAATATCTGTACGACAAACACCACCGCTAGTAACGCCGTGAGTCAAGCTATCACCGATCGCAACGAGTGGAACTGGCATAATTTTTCTCCATTTTTAAAAGTTTGTAGTTAGCAGTGCAAAATTTTGGATGACCAAAAAACAATTTTGAGTACGAGTTTTTGATAGTTTGACCTACTAAAAACTTATGATTGACAGCGATCGCTTTGATTTATTGGGAAATGTAATGCGCGATCGCTTTGATTCAAGAGCAAAAAATGATAAGTAGCTTTAAAATTTACTCTTGATTAGCTAAGTATTACTGTGCGTGTCAATCCGTCCCAGATAATATTAAGATTCATTGCTTCTGCTAATTCTGTGGCTTTAACAAATCCAAACTTTTGAATTAACTCAACGATTTTTGCTTCGGGAGTCCCTGCTGGTACGTTTTGAACTTCATTTGCATGATCGATTAAAATAAATTGAATAGATTTAGGAGCGTCTGCTGGTGAAAAATGAATTTCAACAACATTATCTACAGTTGCGTGAAGAATAGACCAATCAAAGGTATCGAGGAGCGGACGTAGTTTGATATAGCTTTTTTCATTAAAGATTTGTGATTCTCTAAAGCTTTTTCCCTGAATAATTGCAGTAATATTAGCTGGTGATTCTTTTAAGTCAGAACTACCTGTAATTCTTGACTCTACCATGTCACGAAATTGATTACCGACTTGAGATTTACTTAATTTTGTATCCCAAGGTAAAACCATTGGGTCCCATTTATCTTGCTTGACACCAAGAGTTTTTTCTACTTCCCCATGTCCTAAAACTGTTTTTGCAGTAACATCAATGTCATAAAACTGACATAATTCAGCTACAACTTGTGCCATTGTTTCCCACTGTTTTTTAGTCATAGGAAATTTACCAGCTTTAAATGGTGATTCTTGAGCATTAAGCATACAACAAACTATCACGCCAATTGAACCGGTGTTCAGCCTTGCAGTATGCGCTGCATAGTTATAATCAGCCGTTGAAACATTATCTTTAATTGAGTGTGTCCCGCGAATTAATTTGCCATCATCTTCTATTAAAATATGATAATGACTTGTATCTACGCTTGATGCTTTGTGTCCTCCTGCTGTCCAATGAGTAATTACTCTTTTCATCGAACAGTTGGGCATCCATTCTTTAGGTACTATTTTCATGATATATCTCCGATTTGTTGAATTTTTAATGAATATTGAAGGGTGACTCAATTAAATTTGAGGAGTGCAGAACAATTTGAATCATAATTAATACAAATTGT
>NZ_JBYCCV010000201.1:0-3381 GCF_057473825.1 Aliterella sp. E5.1 | reverse complement strand
TCCAACACTTGCAGGAGCGAGTGAGTGAACTGTTGAACAATTTGGAACTTGATGTCATCACATCATTGACAGGATGGGCATACATTCTTGACTCCTTATCTGTGGCAGGTATTTAAGAAAATGGTATGGGTCGTAGGGCGAGTCAAAACGTTTTCCCGAAGGCGCTAAGTCTTTTGCCTGCCGCCAGTGCAGTTGTCCGTTTTCCACAAAATATTGATGAATCCATGTTTGACGCAAAATTTCAACTAATTCCAACTGGCGCAGCCATTCGGGAGTGGTCGGGTCATCATAAATGGCATCAAGCAAACGCATTCCATCCACACCGATTTTTTCGCCATAAGTATTACGAGCAACAATCCCTTTTGGCAGACGTTCCTCGCAGACAGGACGACTGTAACGGTCAAACCAATCTTTTTCTATTTGAGATTTTAGCCAACTTGGGGCGACAACTGCCAGAGTGTTGAGAGCAGCTCTCAAGGTTTCCCCAACACATTCCAAGCGATTGAGAGTCCGAATTGCTCCCAGAATATGAGTTGAGTCTGTTCGTTGTTTACCCTTATTTTTCAACCAGCCTTTTCTCTGGCATTGTTCTAAGAACTTATCTAAAAGAATGTCTACAACTCCTCCCTCAATGAGGCGTGAACGGAACTCACTTAGAACGGAAAAGTCAAATCCTGAGTCGGTTAATTCTAGTCCTAACGCATATTTCCAGTCAATACGACCTCTCACTGCGTCGGCTGCTTGTCTATCTGCTAACCCTTCTATATATTGCATGACGCAGATCAAGACTAACTGCCAAGGAGTGATCGCTGGATGCCCCTCTAAAGAAAATAAAGCTTCAAAATCCTTATCTGTGTAAATTGTTCCTAATTCATCCCTGATGGTTAGATATAGATTCCCTTTTGGGAATGCTGCTTTTGCCACTTGCTTTGTTTCTTTTGGGACTGGCTTGATAAGTTTTGGATGTAGGGACATACCCTGACTCCTTTACCTGACTCGGTTACTCGAATAATTTCTAGGATATCTCTTACTGTTCTTTCTATAGTCCTCTTTTTCTTGGTTTTGTTAAGTTAACCAACAGTATCAGCAAGTGTGACGAAAACCACGCTAAGGATTTTTAGCCAAGTTAAAGTAACGAAATTAATAGGGTTTCAGCCTTCAAGATTATATTGAAATTTTAGATCGCCTGTATGATTAGTAAATATATACTTACTAAAAAACCTACTGTGACAGAGTTTCAGGCTTAGCGTTGTTATCTTCTCCATTACTCCTCAAACCCCTAAGCAAGTAAGCCAAGCAGATGTTTAACTTAATCCATAAACGTTTATGGATTAAAACAAAGATACAAAGATGAGGGTGCGGTCAAAACCTGTTGGTAGGGGTATGAGGAGTTGACTCATGGAAGGTTGTGTGTTCTCAACATAAGGCAAGCTTTAGGTAAACCCATACTCCACGCTTAATCTCCGCCTAACGGTTGAACTCACTGAACGGGGATAATCTTTGCAACTTAACAGATAAACTACCTCCGTTCTAGTGCAGTGATTTGTCGGGCTACGGGTATACTCGACCATAAATGATTCTAGACTGAGCAATTGCTCTCATTCACCGAAGGTGTTGGGAACAGAGGTGATTGCCCCCAGGGATAATTCATTCTAGAAGTAAAAACAGCTTGTCGATGTCATGGGCAAGAAATCGTTCAGCTTTGGTTAAAGAATCATAACCACCCTGGCGAGCAAGATTGATGGCGATATTGCGGATGATAGACCAATTGGTAGCAGCATTGTGATTACTCAATGGAGCCGCATCCTCGCCAAAAACCACATCTTTAATCCAATGCAAACGGTTCTCAATCCCCCAATGTGAGCGAATTCTGTGGGCAATTTCCCCTGCTCCCGTCAAGAAGGAGGTAATGTAATAATTGGTTTGCTGGTAGGGTTTTCCTTGTCGGATACCGATGCGCTCTACCTGGACAAAACTCTTGAGTCCCTGCCAGCTAGAGTCAATGCCAGTGATATCAGTGAACAGTTCTACAATTCGGCAGGTAATCCGTCCGCGAGTTTTCTCAATGTCAATAACTCGATGACAGGGTTTCTGGTGTTTAGCTGTGGTTTTAAGTTGTGCTAATAGTCTAGGTTGATTACCTTTGACAGTGATAATGTAGTCGTTTGCGCCCTTAACGATTAGCTCAGTAGTTTTTTTAAGCCAGCTTTGCGGAGGAATCCTCCCCCGCAAACGTGGCGCGGCAGTGTATGGCATCCATACTAAACACAACGCCCTCTAAATGCAACGTTTCAAGCAGTGTTTGTACTACTTTTAATTCATTAGTCTGGTTCGATTCAAACTGTTGGGTGGCAAGCACTAACCCTTGGTTACAGCTATAGACTGAAACCAAAGACACGAAGTTTTGGTAAGGCGTTTGTGTCTCCTTGACAGTCCCTTTGATGCTTTTCCCATCAATTGCTACCCATTCTTGAGGTTGGATATCAATAGAACGACTAGCCCATTGTTGAAACTGCTGTCCTAAGAGGTGAAAATCAAGTTTCTGTAAAATGCGGCGAAAGGTGGTGTCAGATGGCAGGCGATTAACTTTTAGTCCTAGCTTTTCACTTACTGCTTCGTAGTGGCGTACTCCAAAATCTTCCAGTGCTTGATATCCTCGGCATCCACTTATTGTTCCCATGACCACTAATAGCAAAATTAACCATAGTGGATAACGCTTACCTTGGGATGCCCGAAAATCTCTTATCTCCTGCAATGATTGAATTAAGTTTGCTGCCATCTTTGATATTAAATTCGTTCGTCTGAATTATTCTAATCTTTTTCTTCGAGAAACGAATTCTCCCTGGGTACAAGTTAGCGATAGCGCAAGCGCGCACGCCGGGCTTCGCATACAGATACAGTTGAAGCAAAACTTCCTTGCCAAACCATCGTCACAACGAGTAATTACCGCCCTGCACCAAGGCGATCGCCTACGCGATGCGGCGGCAAAAGCATCAGTGTCGGTTGAAGTAGCGCGTAAGGTAATAGCAGTTGTAAATTCAATTTGTGAGTGTACAACAGGATTATCTAACTAGAGAAAAACCTAACAAAGCTGATAAAATTGTAAATTAAACCTTAAATGCGTACTAAAGTTCTTCGTATAAGTATAGAACCCATTTGACATCTTTCCCTGGAAGGAAGTAACGTTAAGGCAAAAACATAATGCAGATGCCATGCCGTACCAGAGCAGCCTCACCGACGAAGAGTGGAAAATAATAGAACCTTTACTACCTAAGATCCTACCGCCGAAGAAGCAAACAAGACCTTCTAACTGGAGCAAGCGCGAAATCTTGGATGGCATCTTTTATCAACTGAAAAATGGTTGTAACTGGCAAGACTTGC
>NZ_JBYCCV010000200.1:0-3383 GCF_057473825.1 Aliterella sp. E5.1 | reverse complement strand
GACAGTACGATGGTTTCTTTGACCTCTGCGCTCCACGTCTTTCGTTGCTTGCCCATGTACTTCCTCCAAATTCTTCAACCCTCGCATAGTTTGGGTCTCGTTTGGAAGAGATCACTGGAGCATTACCAACACCGCTAGTGTGTCTTGTTGGTCTCCTGAGCAAAGAAGGCCGCGGCTTTTTTCAGGATCTCCCGCTCTTCACGCAAGATGCGATTCTCTCGCTGAAGCCTTAAGAGTTCCTCGCGCTCGTCCCGACTTAGACCACCCGCCCGGCTTTTGCCGTTGGGGGAGTCGTTACCCTCGGCCCGGCGGATCCACTCCCTTAACGAGTTGGTCGACACACCGAGGTTAGAGGCGACTTCCTGGAGGTTCTTCCCACTCCGGTTATAGAGCTGGACCGCTTCGAGCTTGAATTCTGGTGGATAAGGAGGCTTTGATGGAGGCATGTGAACACCTTCTCTTCCTGAGGATGCTACCTCAAGCGTTTAGGTGTCCATCAAACCGGGGCAACTCCACCTTAGAGTTATCCCGAGCTGATGGATACCGGTACGCATGACATAGCGTGAGCAGAGAGGTGTCAATGTCTAGAAGTCATCCCTATATCCGCCAGAATCCAAACCAGAAACTGTGAGGCACCACATTCCTCAACCAGCCGCACCGCGTCCAGCTTGAATTCGACCTCATACTGCTGCACCACCCGCTTCTTACTCATGCGAACCCCTTTCGAGACGATCGACGCGTCTCTACTCTAGGTGTCCGCTATACCCTTGTTAACTCCAACCATTTCAAGGGAGCCACTTATTTTTTGACCCATCTTGCATGTGGTTACTTTTTGTGCTAATGTCTGCTCAGGCAAAGTTTGTAAGTAATGGCGCTTTGCCGTTCGTACAGCACTCAAAGTGTCCACGGCACACTTTAGTGCTTTAAATATAAAACGGGAAGATTGGCTGAATTCTAACCGTGGGTGGGTTTAGCACTAGGTTAGTTAAGGGGGAAGTAGCTATGGAAAACACTAACACGATCCGTGCGTGGAGAGATCCAAGTTATAGACATTCCTTGACCGAAGCCGAGTTGTCTGCCATGGAAGGGAATCCTGCGGGTGAAATCAGCTGGAAGGACGAAGAGGGCACACAACCTGGTGTGACCATCGTTGTCACCATAATTGCAAAGTGTGGACCAGACACCAAAGCGGACTACACCTGCATGGTCCCATACTGTATCTGAATATGATTAGAGCGCCCTTGCGTTAAGGGCGCTCTGATTTATCATGGACCACGGCAAAAGGAACTTGCGCGAGATTGGCCATAATGCCGAAACCAAGCCATGTTCAGTCGGCGAACCGTTTGTGCAAAAAGTTAAATGGATTTAACGAAAAATGCACGATAACCTCAACACCATAGAGGGTATTTATAAAGATCCGTCTTGGTATGAAGCTTTTACGCTAAAAGAGAGGGTTTCGGCCCTTCAGTGCTGTAACAAACCGACTCACACAATAAAATCAGAAAAATTCGAGCTTTGGGAATCGCTGTTGTCAGACCCAGAAGACTTCGAACGGTTGTTGTCTGCTCACGCTATTACCAGTTTCGATCTCAATACTATCTGTGCGACGCCCGCTAAGGATCTGTTCGGTGGAACACCAAACTGGTTAAAAGACCTAGTTAATGCCTACGACTTAGGTGACGCAAGTTCCACTACCTCTTTCAAACCAGATGGTAGCTTTCCGCGGTGCATAGATGAGTTGTGTCAGGGGCTTTTGCTCTTCATCAAACCGGTGGTGGTCAAAGCTTGGAACGAACTACAAGCCGACCTAAGACATTTCCTGGAAGTCTCACGAATGGATTTGCCAGGAGCTTTGCTGTCTTTAGATAGCGTGACAGATATTCTTATCTCAAGCCTACCAAGTCAGTATCGCTCTCTGATAAGCCGCACCCTAGTTTTGCAATTGAATATAGAGCGTAAACAAAATAATTTACAAGGCGACACTCCGGAGGCACGTTTTTCGCATTTCCTTTCTATGTTAGGGGATAGCGGTTACGTGTTTAATGTTTTGCGCGAATATCCGATTCTGGCTCGCAGAATTATCGAGGTAAAGGATAATTGGAAAGCAGTTGCTTTGAAGTTCTTTGTAAGATTGTGTTCGGATTGGGACGAGGTTTTAAATACTTTTTTCAAAGGTCGACCATCAACGCTAGGTGTTTTGGAAGGAATTGAAGGAGATGTCGGCGACAAACATGCGCAAGGAAATTCAGTCTTTATTCTACGTTTCACAAGTGGAGCTAAACTGCTGTATAAACCTAGGTCGCTGGCTGCGGATTACCATTTTCAGTCATTGATCTCGTGGACCAATACACGTGGTTTTTCGCCTCGTTTAAAAGCGGCCAGTGTTCTAGATAGGGGAACATATGGTTGGGCGGAACACATTAACCATGAGAGTTGTAATTCAACTGAAGGCATTAAAACATTTTACATGAGGCAGGGGGGACTTCTGGCTCTTATGTATATACTGAATGCTGTCGATTTTCACGCGGAAAATGTTATTGCTAGCGGTGATCATCCCATATTGATTGATATAGAAGCCCTATTTCATCAAAAACGTTCTTCTAAGGACACGATGAAAACAGACTCGCAAGACTTTTATGGCGATACCGTCTTAAAAACGGGTTATCTACCCCGTATGTTTTTTTCCGATAGCGACTCCGAAGGTGTTGATCTGAGTGGGATGGGGAAAGCCTCCAACCAAGTTACGCCGTTCAAGGTGCCCGTTTGGACAAATATAGGCACTGATTTAATGCGTGTTGCTTTCGAGCATGTTCCCATAAATGAAGCGACGAACCAGCCTGTTACTGAGGACCAACAGGTCGCTCCGGATGCATATGTTGAATACATTGCTCAGGGGTTCAGATCAATGTATCTTTTATTAGAGAGAGAGAGAACTTCCCTCTTGAATGAAGTAGGACCGATCATGGCGTTTCGTGAGGACAGAGTGCGCTATATAGCAAGAAACACAAGGTTTTATGCAGACAGATTATTAGACACATACCACCCTGATTTACTGAAGAATGGTCTAGACAAGGACATTTTTTTGAGTAACATATTTAGGATACCTGTTTTTGGAAATACAGGAGGCAATACATTATCGTTGTCTGAAATAAATGATTTAACAAGTGGCGATATACCCATTTTTTACACGCAGGTTGGCTCTCGGCATATCTGGGATAGTAACGGTTTAACGACTGTAGACTTCTTTGCCAGCTCGGGTTTAGATTTGGTCCAACAGCGTATACGCTCCCTTTGCGCCGATGACCTCGCACGCCAACTATGGTTTGTACGCACGTCCTTTGCTACAAAATCTATGGGAACTCAAAGGCGTCATAGAAAGGATG
>NZ_JBYCCV010000199.1:0-3271 GCF_057473825.1 Aliterella sp. E5.1 | reverse complement strand
ATGCTAAAGCTCTAGATTTGGCTGCCAAATGTATCTAAAGAAGCAGTGAGCGGTCCCCAAAAGCTGCCAGGGTGAAGTAGGGCTACCAATCCCCCCGAGTAGCCCGCACCAGTCCCCGAAAAGGCAACATGTACCGAAAGGGCAGGGCGCAAACCAACAGACCTAGAGCCAAGCTTTTCAGGAGGTAAGGTTGCTGTTGGTGCCGAAGGGACTTTCCTCAGCTTTTTGCAACAGGGGCATGATCTTTCGATCAAGACCGAGCTTGTCAGTTCCACAGCCAAAGTCAACCTAAGCACCTATGCCAGAATTGGGAGAAGCTTATTCCAGCTTTACAGAGTTGTGATTGACGACGAACAGCTATCGTTCCTGTTCTTGGAAAGCAAGACCAACGACCTTCGCTTTCGCAGCCAGGAACCTCAGTTTGAGATCAGTAGGGAGCGGCTGAAGAAGTGGAAGCGGGCGATCGCACAGTACCAGTATCAGATCAGGATCGCTCCCACAACTCAGGGAAATTTGTTTGAGCTAACTGGCAGCCATGCTGACCCAGAGACCATTGATCCGCTATCTCTCCAGCGCCACAATTTACGTTTTTTTGAATCGCCCCAAAGCCGTCAATTGGATCATCCGGTTATCTACTTTGTGTTTGACGATGCAGCGGGGTTGTTGCTCTACATCGGGCAGGCGGTTAACGCCCACCAACGCTGGAGTGGCGAGCACGATTGCAGAACCTACCTCGACCACTATTTCAGTGCCAATTACCGTCACAAGATTAAAACAGCAATTTGCTTCTCTTTCTGGTGGGATACTCCTGCCCAGTTCAAGCCTAGGCTACAACTCGAAGCCAAGCTGATTCAGAAATGGAGATCCCCCTTCAATAAAGAAAATCGCAAATACTGGGCAACCCCCTTCACCTCACTAATCTAAGCCTCAAGCACTAGACACAGGAGCAATACACTCAGGGCTATCGTTCGCTGGCTTGTTGACGTGAGTGCTGATCGGATAAGCCTCCACTGCTTCTGGTGGGAATGGCAGCAGAAGCGACTGTAGCTCTGCTGTGTCCTGATTATCCGGGTCAAGCCAGGCATCGTAATCTTCAGGATTGAGAATGACCGGCATCCGATTATGAACAGGTTCTAGCTCCTCATTGGCCTCAGTTGTGATGATATAGCAGACGCCATTTTGATTAGGACATAGAATAGATATTGACCTGTTTCCAGGATGTCCTATGGCTAAGCCCTACAGTGATGACCTGCGCCGCAAAGTCATCGATGCAATCGAACTAGATGGGATCAAACGCTCCGAAGCAAGCGAGATGTTCCGAATCAGTCGTAACACAATCAATCTGTGGTTCCAGCGTAAAGCTCAAACAGGTGATATCAAGCCAAAGCAACGCCGTTCTTTTGGGCACACTCATAAAATCAAGGACTGGGGAAAGTTTCGTGCCTTTGTCAAAGCCCACGGTGATAAAACTCAGCAACAGCTAGCCGATTTGTGGGAGGGCGATATCAGTGCTCGGACGATCTCACGAGCCTTGAAGAAGATTGGGTTTACTCGAAAAAAAAGTCCTACGGCTACCGAGAACGGGATGAAGACAAACGTCGCGTATTTCTGGAGCGACTGAGAGGACTTGAGCCTGATGATGTGGTCTATCTCGATGAAGCCGGAATGGATAATCGCGAAGATTATGGTTATGGTTACAACGAACGTGGTCAGCGCTTTCATGCGCTTAAGAGTGGTCGGCGTCTGGGTCGGGTCAACATGATTGCAGCCTGGTGTAATCATCAACTGATAGCCCCCTTTACAGTTGAAGGGGCGTGCAATCGGGTTGTGTTTGAAACGTGGTTGGAGCATTGTTTAGTGCCCGTGCTCAAGCCAGGTCAGATAGTGGTGATGGACAATGCCACCTTTCATAAAGGGGGCAATATTGAGGCACTTATTGAAAGCGCTGGTGCTCAGGTGTGGTACTTACCGCCCTACTCGCCAGACTTCAACAAGATAGAGCGATGCTGGTCATGGCTTAAAAGCCGGATTCGCCACTGCATCAGCGAGTTTGATTCACTTCGAGAGGCGATGGAGCATGTCCTCAAAATGGCGTCCTAACTATAGTGGCGGCTGCTATACTTGGTGGCCTCACTTATCTGGCTTAACTGATGACACGCTCTAGTCACACCCAATAAAAAAAGCCTCTCCGTGGAGAGGCTTAAAAGCAAGAGGCTCAGTTAAGTCGCGGGCTGTCTAGAAGCTGTCTAGAAGCCCCCAGCCGCTAGAACGCCAGCAATGGCAGCAGCAGCAGCGGAGATAGCAGCAGTGCCAAACAGCCACCACGCAGCAATGGCCGCTGCTTTACGCGTCTCTTCAGCCTGCCGTTGGGCCTCTACCTTGACAGCTTCAACCCGTCGCTGAGCTTCATGCTGCAGGCGCTCAGCCCTTTGTAGAACACCATTTCTGGCCCCTTCAATCTGGTCAATAACCTGGTTGGCATCCGCCTCAGAAATATCTTCTCGAGAACTCATCAAGGCCACCAGGGTTCCCCGGTCAACGTCGCCAAGGCGATCGCGCAGGGCATCAAAGCCAGCCTGAGGGTCATCAAATAGCTGGCGCACATCCCGCTTAATTCCGTCATAGTTGAGCTCTGGCCGCTCTAGGGAGTTGAGATAGTTGCGGATGCGAGCAAAGACGCTATCAATCACCCTTTGAATCCGACGTTGAACGTCCCGCACCTGCTCAACAATTTGAGATCGGGTTGATTCAATCTGGTCAGCAATCCGATTAGCTTCTTCCTCAGTCATGTCCTGCCGCTGCGAAAGCAGGGCAACAAAGGTAGCGCGATCAAACCGCGAGAAGCGATCGCTTAAGCTTTCTAACCCTCCCCGGGGATCACGAACCAATAATTGCAGATCACGCTTAATACCCTCCGGGTTCAGCTCATCTTTTTGCGTATTGCGCAGGTAACTTTCTAGACCGGCTTCAAAGTCGCGCACCTGAGTTTGGGTCCGCAGCGCCCAACGGCGAGGAGCCCGGATAGTCCGGCGAATGGTTTCTAGGGTCTGATCAATAATTTGATTAACTTGTTCTTCGCTGAGATCTTCCCGCTGGCTAAGCAATTGAACCAGGGTCTCCCGATCAACCTGGGACAGCCGACTCCGGAGAGCTGAGGCCCCCAGCTTGGGATCGTCTAGCAGTAAAGATAGATCGCGCTGAATCCCTTCTGGGTTGAGTTCTGACCGGTCGGTATTGCGAAGATACTCGGCAAGTGTGTTGGTGGTTTTGT
>NZ_JBYCCV010000198.1:0-3195 GCF_057473825.1 Aliterella sp. E5.1 | reverse complement strand
GGATTATGGTTTTGCTCATGGTGATCGCCTATGTTGCCAGCATTGGTATTCCAGTGCTAGTTTTATAGCTCAGATTTGAGCGCTTGAGTATTACCCCAAAGTGTAAAGCTAGTAAGTAGAGGCAACTGCTTTATTAGAGTCAGAATGGATAATTCAGCATAATGTCAAATCGTTGTTTGACAAAAGTAATTGTTCTTGGCACTGAGAAAGGTACTGCCAATTCTGTCTGATTATCTATCCGATTTTCTTTCCACTTGTTAAGGTCGAAGCTCAGAGTATACTCAAAGCCAAACAACAAGTCACTACCAAGAAGGCGTTCAACTGCCTCAATGCCATGTAGATTTGCATTACCGCTAATTCGTTCTAGCATATCATCGAAATACGATTGCTCTAATGCCCTGCTCAATTCATCTTCACGACTCACGTAATTAGCAATTCTTCTAGCAATATATAGATCGTCTCCGTAGAGAAACTGCCGCCTAGCAAGAGTTAAAACTTCTGCTGAACCATGAGTAATTAAGAATCGAGCTTGATGAACCATAATGCTGCGTCCATCTGCTGTGAACTGCCCATAGCACTCATCAGGAAGCTGTAAAGGAGTGTATCTAGTTAACTCGGCTAATAGCTCAGATAGACGTAAAACATAATAGAAAAAGTCTGATAGAGGCTGCTCTAATAAATCTTTGGTCGGGTTATAGAGCATTCCTGCCATCATCTCCGCTAAACTATGATAATACGCCCGATCGTCCCTACATCCTTGGTTTCTTAAAAGTGCTGAAGCAAAGTCTAAATCTTCTGCTCTATATTCATGTTCCCGATGTTTTTTATCTTTAGTAGTATTAAAATCTGAGCAAGTATCATTTCCTTGAGCAATGCCATCTGGATGCAATGCACAAACTAGAAGTTCGTTATTAGCATAGAATTTACATCGGCGGCATTCGGGTAGTTTTCGCATTGTGATATTTTTAACTTTTTCTAGTTAGTTGAGCAAGCTGACAGTTAGTAAAATGCGAGGTTGGCAAGCTTGAGATGCGACGAATGATTAACCAAGCGGTTTTAGATATATTGAAGTAGTAAGGCACACAAGCGCCGTCAGGTGGTGTCAGTAAATATTTTTAGATAAATTTACACTAATGCCAAAAAGAAAGAACAGAAGAAAGTATCTACTTATTCTACTTGTCATTATCACTAGCTTTTGTTTACTGAGCTTCTATGGTCTTATCATCGAGCCAAATCGTTTTGTCGTCACGCGCCACCAACTCAATAAGCGATTTGCTTTTGCAAATAATAGTTTCAAAGTTGTTCAAATCAGCGATTTGCATCTTAAAAAATTCAATAACCGCGCTCAACGTATTGCCGAGCAAATTAATAAACTTAACCCAAACATTGTACTATTTACTGGAGATTCAATCGATAAAGCCGAACAGATTGATGGATTTGAGCGCTTTTTGTCGCTCCTTAATAAGCAAACAGCTAAGTATGCAATTATGGGTAATTGGGAATACTGGGCTGATATTGATTTAAAACGTTTGACAGCAATCTATGCCACTTATAACTGCCGCTTATTAGTTAATCAAAGTATTTTACATAATTACGGCGAACGAACTATATTAATTACGGGATTAGATGATTTAGTTAGTAAACCCGATTTAATCAAATCACTTCAAGGGGTTCGCCCTCAATCAAATCATTTATTACTTGCCCACTCACCAGCATATCGAGATTCATTTTCAAGTGATGAATTAGCAAAGCTCAGACAATACAAACCACAATATATGTTATCAGGGCATACTCATGGCGGACAAATATCACTATTTGGCTTCACTCCAATACGTCCGAATGGTAGTGGACGCTATGTTAGTGGTTGGTATCGAGATGGTGTGATCGCCTTGTATGTATCGCGTGGATTAGGAGTTTCAGTTTTACCAGTGAGGATAGGTGTAGTCCCAGAAATTAGCTATTTTGAGTGGTTCCTGAACTGAATATGGCTAGGTATTGAACCGGAGATAAAGTCACCTCTAATTTGTGCCTGATAATTTCCTTTTCCCACTAGAGCATTTAATATCATCAATAAAGTTCATTTGCCCTAACTAAAAAATGCCTTCAGAGTTACAATGGTACGTGCTGTGCAATTTAATCAATGGATTGCCTCAAATTCAGTGGTATGTGTATCAGATTGAGGTTACAGGAGATTTTTTATATATTTATACTAGAAGTTCAACTCTGGTGGAAAATACGACCCTTTTTATCATTAATGCACAAGGAGATTTCATCTAATGAACGTAACCAATCTCAAAAATCTTAGCACTGATGAATTAGTTAAACAGTTCAAAGAAGCTACTCTTAGTGGTAGACCACCTCAAGAACTTATTATTGAGCTAAAGAACAGACCTGGTATTGCTTTTATCAATGCTACTGATTCAGCCGAAGTTACTCTAGAAAAAGCTTATGCTGCTATCGAGCGGGTGGAAAAAGGTAGTCGCCAAAATTCTTGAGCATTGACTAAATAAGCTCAAATGCCCGTACAGCATTACTGTTTGGAAAATAAGTAAAATCACCCTACAACCCTCAATCGCTGTCCCAGCACAAAATCAACCAATCGTTGACCACTGAGTAAACTTATCTGATACTCCCGCAGCAATTCCTTAGATAGCTCCCCCGTCCTTCCAGTATGAACAAAGCAAACCGCCATCCGCTTCCTCCCCCTGGCTAACCCCGTAGAAGTCACGAATATGCTGCGCCTTGATATAGCCGCGATAACGCTTTGCCTGGATTAGATAAAGCCCCCCAGCAATTATTAAGCGCCCATCTAAACCGCCGTCATTGCTGTAGCTAAAGTTGCGTTCAATGTCCCAGCCTTGTTCACAGCAGCAGGTGAGCAGTAGTTCCTCGAAGGCGTAGGGATTCATTTGGCGGAGGATAGCGATCGCTTTTGGTAATTGGGGTAGATAAGCGCGAAAACACTGTTGGCGAATTCAATTGAAGCATCTCAAAATCAGGTAGGCTCAGCACTAAATCTTGCTTGATAACATTTAGTATTGAATTAAATAGTTGTTGCTTTATAATCTATTTCAAAGCGTGGTTTCTTCCCAGTAAGGTGGATTACCAAATCGTTTAATTAAGAAATCAATGAAAGTTTTGACCCGTAGTGAATTTCTGCGAGAGGGCAAATAAAGCGCATAGATGCCCATATCG
>NZ_JBYCCV010000197.1:0-3418 GCF_057473825.1 Aliterella sp. E5.1 | reverse complement strand
ATGCGTCAACGTATTGCTCGATTGGTCAGAAAGACGCTTTCGTTTTCTAAGAAATTAGAGAATCATATTGGTGCTATTTGGCTTTTTATCCACCATTACAATAAATCCTTACATGTTTAGCACTACCGTCGCTTGTTTGTGATATACTTTGAATATCCTAATGTTTTTGTTATGAAGACTCAAATTGGACGGTGGGGTAACTCTCTAGCTATTCGGATTCCAAAATATATTGCTGAAGAATTAGCCTTAACAGTGAATGGTGAAGTTGATTGTCAATTAAAAGATGGCGCTCTAGTAGTTCAGCCAGTAAATAAATTTGGCAAATATACGCTTCAACAATTGATAGCAGAAGAATTAGAAGCAGATCCCGAAATTGAGTGGGGACAAGCTATGGGCGAAGAAGAATGGTAGACTACATCCCAAATAGAGGAGACTTTATTAGGATAAACTTCGACCCACAATCTGGTCATGAACAAATGGGTAATCGCCCTGCTTTAGTAGTAAGTCAGACCCAATTCAATCGATATCGTGGCTTTGCTTTAGTGTGTCCAGTAAGTAACACTAAAAGGCGTAATCCTTTCTATATAACTATTCCTACCGCTCTGTCAATTACTGGTGTAATTATGACGGACCAATTGCGTTCGCTTGATTATCGATCTAGAGAGGCAATATCGATTGGTACTTGCCCAGAGGAGCTACTAACAGAAGTCCTAAACCGGATCTACCCAATCTTATTTTGATTGAACTTGAGAAAGTAATATCAAACCGATAACCCCGGTCCGCGATCGCTCTTCTGCTGTCCTCCTGCTAACTGCGCCTGTCTTAGTGGCAGTTTTTGGTTAATACTCACCAAGCGTTCCATTGCTTGCGACGAATTAAACCCTTGGACAAAAGAGCGCATTTCAACTGTTTGGGGATTTCTGTACCAAGTTTGATAAGCTGAAAATTGCTTGTTCCACTGCCCCAACTGACTCTCTTTGTGCTGCTTATGGGTGATCGCATTTTCTAACTTACTTGCAGTTTGCTCAAGCCCAGCAATGGCTGCATCGTACTTTCCATTCCAGTTACGCAGGGGATTATTCTGCATAGTTTCCACTGCTACCAAAGCATCAGATTGTTCTCTGCCCAGAATATTAATTTGATTTACTAATTGACCAACCTCGTTGTGGAGAGCTTGTATTTCAACTTCTTTGGGCGGTTTGGTTGGCGCAGCTTTGAAATAACCATCAACAGCTTGGTGGAGGAGAAGAAACTCGTTATCGGGAAGTTGGTTAATTTGCTCCTCTACTGCCAACTTTTTGAACCGAGCCTGTAAATCTGACTGCATTGTTGTGACTACCTTTTCTGTTAGCGGTTCACCCTGCTTAAAATTAGTCCCAATCTCCGAGATCCGCTCTAGATATTTTGAGGATTTATTGAGTTCTCGCGCGGCTTTATACCAATCTCGCAATGTCACCAGCGATGGACTTTCTGACTGTATGGAAGCGAATTTTTCTCCTGCAAGCTTATCTACTCGATCTACAACTTGCTGAAAAATCTGCATCGGGTCTACCAAGTTTTCCGCAGTATCAGTGGAGGTAGGAGGTAGATTTGATGAAGAGTGAGTTGCTGAAGCTTCTACCCTTCTTACTTGGGGTTTGTTTTCCTTTATCACTTCAACAGGGCTTTGAGGTTCGCTTTTTGTAGCAGAAGCGTTCGAGCTTAATCCAACGTCAAATAAGCTTAATTGGATTCCTTGCGGCTCTTGTTCTAGCGTTGATTTAGAAGTAGTAGAAGTCTTGCGTTTTGCCTGTTTAGTCGTGGTAGTTGAATTTGAGGCAATTGGCTGAAGGTTTAATTGCGACTGCTCTTGGCGATCGGGAACAACAGGTTTTACAACCTCTAAATCTGGTGCTACTGGCAGTGATGGTTCAGGAACCTCCACTACTACCGAATCTGAGGCTTCAGCTTCTTGTTGGTTTGACTGCAATAGCGACTGCTGTTTTTCAATAAAAGCGATACGGGCAGGTTCAGCAAAGCCTTGTTCCAGCAAGTTTTTACTAAAGGTTTGGGCAAATCCTCGATCTAGGCTACGGTACTCACCGCCATTAAGAGGATTTTGCGTAGCAGTCTCAGTTAATGTCAACTGACCTTGAGAGGAAATGCGAAAAACCATTTCCGCATCCATAAATAAGTCACCGTACCTATCTTCGAGATAGTGAGTTGCGTACAATTGTTGCCCGTGCCGTTCGATGATTAAAGGAATAAACGGTTTGTTCTCAACTTTGAGGTGGAAGTCCTCACCGTTCAGAATTTCAGTGGCTAATTCTGCCTGGTGTAGGAGTTTGGCAATATTTTTTTCCGCCGCCCCATTTTGATTATTAGCTGAAGCTATTTGTACAGCTTGATTGTTGCCTACTTCGTTAGGTGCGCTCGTCGCAATCGTAGAATCAGCATCAGCAGTAATTGCCTCGGAGGCAGTAGAAAGGCGATCGCTTTGAGTATTACTCTCTAAAGGAGCTATTGTTTCAAAAGTTTGTGGCAGACTATCAGTTCTGGCATTTTGAGGAGAACGAGTAACCGTTTGACGAGGGGCTTCAGGATTGATTTCATTGCACAGCTCCCAGGATGGTAAAGACTTCCCCAGCATTTCCCGTGCTAGATTTTTATCACTCGCAGCACCCACTACCCATCTTGCACAAAGGTAGCTCAACACCGCATCCGTTTTGTCGGCGCTAACGCTAACGGTCATAATGCTTTCGGACTTAGTATTGTTGCCCTGGCGTACCGATTGGGTTTTAGAGACAAAATCCCCAGTTAGTTGCAGCAAACCCTCATTTTTGAAGTATATTCCCCCTTGCGCCGTAGCTTTAGGAGTTTTCAGGATAATTCCCCCTGTATTTGTACTCCTGAGATCGGCAATAACAGTCAAGTTTTCGTCTTCAGTTTTTACGACTCCCGCTCTTTGAGTCTTATGAAATAAAAACTGCTTGACTTGCTCGGAAGAACCAAGGACGACAGGCTTAAGATCCATATCTACTACTGGGTCAAACCCGCGTCGCAACAAGTAAACGGGGTGAATTTGACCCAAGTTATCGCTAACTTGGGCAAATTTCCCCGTTAATTCGGTAGCTAAGACCTGTCCTGTTACCAAATAACGCTTCTCTTTCGACTCGCTTTGCCTTTGGTCGAACAGATCGTAGATAGAAACTTCGGTAGTGCCAAATATGTAAGGATAAGTGTAAAGAGTACGTAGAAAGAGTTGTATGAGTGAGGAGAAGTTAAATTGTCCAAAATGCGGGTCAGAAAAAATACAGCAGTTCTTGATAGAGTAAAATACAGTTAAAGAGTAAACTCAACCTGAAGCCGAATGAAAGCATACTCTGTAGACCTGCGCCAGAAAGTTATTGATGCGTACAACCAGCGAGAGGGGTCACAG
>NZ_JBYCCV010000196.1:0-3424 GCF_057473825.1 Aliterella sp. E5.1 | reverse complement strand
TTAATCTTAGACGGCAGTAAAACTTAGCTTGAACAATAGGCATGGCTGCTGACCCAACAAAACTAAATGATCTTGAAATGCTTTCTCTACTTGCTCTTGGCTAACCAGCTACATGAAGCGAGTAGACCCAGGGGAAAAAGACCCATTCCCCTACCCTGATGCTTTAATCGGTTGTGTTGCAAAAAATTATTGAGTCGCAATAGTCCTCAGTTATTGACAGCTACATTCCACATATAGCGTCTTAAAAAATAAGTAAACACTAAATGTGGAATTTAATTGTCAACTATTACAAGCTATTGACAACAAGAAATTTTTTGCAACACAACCGAAAATACTTACTTTAGCGGTGGTGAGTCACAGGCGATCGCTACACTAAACTCGTTCTTAGATTCCCGTTTTCGGGGCTACCACTGGAAGATATCGCGCCCCTGGCTAACACAGCAAGGAGCTACATCGCACCTATCGCCTCACTTAACTTTTGGTACAATCTCTGTTCGGCAAGTTTACCAAAAGACAAAAGAACGAGCCGCAGAACTAGCAAATAATCCTAAAGCCCAGTTTTCGCTCAAAGCATTCCGCGATCGCCTGCGCTGGCATGATAGTTTTACCCAACGCCTGTACAATCATCCAGAATTAGTGGACACTAACCGCTACGAAGAGTTTGATGAGTATTACTCGCTAGCAGAATTAGACGAGAAAAAGCAGGAGTTATTCACTGCCTGGAAGGAGGGACAGACAGGATTTCCCTTAGTAGATGCGAGTATGCGCCAACTCAAGATAATGGGTTGGATGAACTTTAGGATGAGGGCAATGTGCGCTACTTTCCTGTGCGTCAACTGCGGCATCTCTTGGCATCACGGGGCAGAGCATTATATGAGATATTTGGTGGATGGCGACCTGGCAATAGATAATTGGCAGTGGCAGATGCAAGCAGGAGTAACTAATCCTCTGTCTGATACCTTCCGTATCTACAATCCTAATAAGAATCTAGAGGAGAAAGACGGCGATTTGAAGTTTATCTACCACTGGGTTGAAGAACTGCGCGGCTATAGTTTGGCAGAAATCCTCAATGGAGCGTACCTAAACGAGAGTCCATACCCTGAGCCAATATTAGATTGGGGACAAACTCGAAAGACTAACGGCAAAATTGTCTCAGACTTGCGTAAGCGAGTGAAACAGCGATTGTTAATCGAGCAGGGAGTGGAGCTAGAGCAGGCGGCGATCGCCAAGAGGACTGTGGATAAGTATTGGGAGAGCAAGGATAAGCAGTACGAAGAATACAAGCGAAAAATATCCTGAAGAAACAGGGATATGGGTTAATCTAATTCATTAATCCATAAACGTTTATGGATTAATAGCTGGTGTCTCTCACATATCAAAACTCTTGTGTGTACGCAATAATGTACTATGATCAGATAGAACATAAGCAAAAAATTAATGGATGTACTTTCAGCTACAAAAGCAAGAGCTAACCTGTTTCGTCTGATTGATGAGACTGCCGAGGCTCATAAGCAAGTTTTAATCACTGGGCAGCGAAACAACGCTGTATTACTCTCTCAGGAGGATTGGAACGCTATTCAAGAAACACTGTATTTAGCCTCGATACCAGGTATGGCAGAGTCAATTATTGAAGGTGGTCAAACTCCAGTAGAAGAATGTATTAATCTAGAGGACTTGAAACTTGGCTTGGCAGATAGTATTGACGAAGCAAGCAGCTAAAGATGCCCAGAAATTAGTTAACGCTAAACTTTGGAGTAATGCCGAAAGATTATTAGAAGTATTAGCAATAAACCCTTCTCAAAACCCGCCGCCCTATGAGAAATTAGTAGGAAATCTAGCAGGGTTTTACTCGCGCCGAATTAACATTCAGCATCGTTTAGTTTATCAAGTTTTGAAAGAAATCAATACAGTCAAGGTGATACGAATGTGGAGCCATTATGAACTCTAGCTCGGTTGAAGACTCAGAAATTGCATTAATCTTTCAATACCTCAATTTAGGCTTTCTGTAGAATTGGGAGCAACAAGCTATCTGGCAGGAGAATACATCATGAAATATATTGACGAAAGTATTAGACCCATACAAGAAATTGCTACAGTAGGTGGAAGAAAAATTATATTGACCAATGTTACGAAAACTAGGGTCAAGCAGGCTCGAGATTGGATACGAGCCGAGATGACTAGAGGTAGACCTCTAGAAGAAACTATTACAAAGTTAATAAGTTTGCGTAGTGATATTATAGTTTTTCCAATGAAAGATACTTAAGAAAACAGGCATAAAAAATTATTGATTCACGGCGACTTTAACGTCTCGGTTTAGGATAGTCGGCAGATTCTTCATTTACATTGAAGGTCTGAAGCTCATTTAGAAAAACCAAAATGAAACCTGAAGCATTGCAACTATTGGATCAAGAATTCAAAAATAATTCCATGAGGTTTTTTGACGCAATCTCAATTGAGCTAGGATATTTTCAAACCTTTGAAGAGTTAGTGCAGTCAATTAAGCGAGAAATAACTATACCTTATAAGGATTTAGCAATCTCATGAAAAAGACTTTCTTCGTGGTTGGGATGAGGTTTATGACTACGGCTGAGAGACCAACTACATTAGCGACTAGGGCGATGTAATCTTTTAGAGGTTGAGAGCAAGTTGTATTTGTAAGGGAGATTTGGTATTTGGCGGTAACGGCTCTGGCTCATCTTGCACCGCAGAGCAATATCTCGCATAAGTACAGACTTCGCACTGCTCCCCAGTCTTTGGTTCCCATTGTTCATCGGTACGTAATCGCCAAGCTAATTCACTAATAACAGTCTCCACTTGTTGTTTGTGTTCGCAACTTGCCTCAAAAACAATCTTTTCGCCTGTCCGCAAGTAAAGTAAGCTCAACTGCTGCAAGCAGGATTGATACCTTTGCTCCAGGGCAATGTAGTACAGACCAATTTGCAAGTCAATTTCATCGGAGGGTGGCAATTTGACTTCTTTGGTTGATTTATAGTCGATTAGTTCCAACCCGTCTCCCAGAAAATCGAGGCGGTCGTAGCGTCCAGAGACTTTAAATTCTAAGTCATTAACTAACAAGCGTCCTTTGATTCGACCTTCTATTGCTAAAGGTCGAGCGATTGCAGTTTCACCCGCAATGAATTGGTGATAATAATTTTCTAAAATTTCCTGTCCTTCCTCAGATTGAGCCGGACTGAGGTTCGTAGAACATCGCTGCCAGCAAGAAGAAATCCAGTCAATGGGCGGTAGTGGATCGAGGTAGTGCCAATCACGGTAGGTTTGGGCAAGGGCTTGATGTAGGGCTGTACCAAGCTTGGCATTACCAAAGAATCCAGGAGCTTTCAAACCCAACTCGTAACGGAAATAGTAGGCTTGTGGACAACGATGGTAAGTTTGGAGTTTGGTGGCGGAAATTTGGTAAGCCATT
>NZ_JBYCCV010000195.1:0-3427 GCF_057473825.1 Aliterella sp. E5.1 | reverse complement strand
AATATTAATTTAGTCTTGAGAACTTGTTTGAAAAGGTAGGCGATGAACTGGCTAATCCAAACCATCGGTATAGTTTTAGTGCTACTGGCTTTATGCAGATATCTTTTTAACCGTGCTCTATCCTCGCAGCAACAAAGGAGTAATAAGTACCCCTCTGAGCAAATTGCTTTGGCAGCTATTCCGGTTTGCTGCTAAAATTCCCTACTGCGATCGCGATCTGTTACTCTCCTACTGCGGCCCAGTACTCTTGGTTTTAATCGTGACAGTTTGGGTATCCCTTTTGAACGTTGGGTTTGCCCTCATTGTCTGGCCTGCATTTGGCTCAGAAACTCAATCTAGCCAGGGAGCAACACCGACAGATTTTACAGCGTTTTTCATCTAGGTAGGGGACAATAGTGTTGTTCAGATTCCGGTCAGCCATGAAACCCTTATCAATGGACTTACGAGAGCGCATTGTCAACGCAGTTGAAAAGGGCAACAGCTCTATCCGAAAAATAGCCCAGCGCTTTGCCGTCAGCAAAAACACTGTCGAGAGATTGATTAAACACAAGCTTACACAGGGCCACCTCGCTCCCCGCAAGCAAGGTGGAACGATGGTTAGCCCCGTGATGCAATACAAAGATCAGTTACTGGCTATCTTTGAGCGGCACTCTGATGCAAGCTTGGCAGAATACTGTGAGCTACTATTTGATGAAACTGGGCTTTGGGTAAGCCAAAGCACCATGTGTCGGACCTTTCAGAGACTAAACTTACCGCGTAAAAAAAGACGCTTCGCCCCAGCCAGGCCATCAGCGAACGCGTCCAACTTCTGAGACAAGCCTATTGGCAACAGGTTACAGAAGTGCGCCTTGAAGACTTAGTGTTTCTCGACGAGATGGGGGTTTTGCTCGGATTAATGAGAACCCATGCCCGTGCTGCACCTGGAATGCGTGCTTATGACTTCAAACCCTTTTACCGGGGTGGCAAGGTCAGTGTCATCGGCGCGGTTACTGTTTCAAAGGTATTGGCTGTGATGACGATGGATGGCTCAATGGATGCATCAGCTTTTGAGGTCTATGTATCCGAGTGGCTTGTGCCTGAGCTATGGCCAGGGGCTGTCGTCGTGATGGATAACTTGCCTGCCCATAAAGTCAAAGCCATCACACCGTTGATTGAGGCTGTTGGCGCAAGGGTTCTCTATCTATCTCCCTATTCTCCAGAGTTTAATCCCATTGAGCACTGGTGGTCGCAGGTCAAGGCACTATTAAGGCAGATCTCGCCCACCACTTCAAAGATGGTTGATACTGTGTTGGCCACAGCCATTGATTTAATTGATCCTAACCATCTACGAAATTGGTTCGCTCACTGCTGCTATTGTGCTCAATAAACCTGCAAACCGCTGTATATTCATGAGGGATAGCCACGCCTGTCCCATAGCGTATAACTTTGATATTGGGAGCAACATGGCCGCCGTTGTATTGTAGCAACGGAATGTATGAATTAATTTCCGCCTTGCAGCTTTCATGACCTGTCCGGCAATCGTAATCTAAGTCCAAAGCGACTCGCTCCCTTCTTTCTAGATGCTTACACTCGAAATTATGAGCAGTGTCTGCAACGTATAGATTTGGAAAGTCAGGCGGCACTTCGATACGTAATAGGATATTACCGACATAAGCCTTCATCATTTCCAAACCTAAATCACCAAAATAGGGGCTGCAATTCACCCATATAGGCAGTGGCTCAAGCAATGCCTCTACCAAATAACTTCCTACAAATTCGAGGGCTATATCACAATGCACAACATTCAAGCGTGCCCACAAACCGTTATTGGGGGAGAAAATCTTTTCAAGGTTTTCTTGGTGGCTGTAATGATAAAAGACAATGTTGCCGTTAATTGTTCGCTCGACACGTCCCGCATCAGATATGAAGCCATGCTCGCCTAAAAGATGGCCCCGTTCGTTCAAGAAAATATCACATTTTCGCATCGCAACTTTTAGTACGTAGAATCGCCTTGTTGTGCTGCTGTTTATTACTTACCAACGACCTCAGTACAGGACAAAAGATTGAAGCATAAACCAGGGTAGGGTTTCATGGAGATTGCAAACACTCACAATGAAACCCTATGGACCAGGTTACTTTGCTACGCCAAACTTTGCAGCCTCACCTGAAATGGCGGGGGTGCCCGGCTCACCTTTGTTGCTTTATTCTTGATTGCCCTGTTTCGGGTCAAAACCGTCAACCTGTCTGAGTTGGCAACTGGCTTTAGCGGTGATGCAGCGCCAGAGTCGCACTACAAACGATTACAGCGCTTCTTTCGTCACTTTGAACTTGATTACTACGACTTTGCACAGGTCGTGGTGGCGCTGATGGATATTCCTGAACCTTGGGTGCTCAGTCTTGACCGCACGCAGTGGCAATTCGGCCAGGTAGTGTTCAACATCCTGACGTTAGGAATCGTCCATGATGGCGTTGCTTTTCCAGTGCTGTGGTGGATGCTCGACAAAAAGGGCAACTCCAATACTCCTGAACGCATTGAGCTAATGGATGAATGGCGGAGGTTGTTCCCACAGCGTCAGGTCAGTTGCCTGACGGCTGACCGGGAATTTATCGGGCAACGGTGGTTTGGCTATCTGCTCAAACAAGCAGCATTGCCCTTGCGCATCCGTATTCGCCAAAGTGAAAAGCTTGGTAATGGGCGCACTCTGCTCAAGGCCAGGGTTGTGTTTGCTCATTTGAAGACCAATGAAGTTAAGGTCTTAGCCAAACGGCGTCGCCTTTGGGGGCATTGGGTTGATGTGGCTGCCATGAGACTCGAAGATGGTTCCTTGCTAGTTGTTGCCACTGCCCATGCACCTGAAACAGCCCTAAGCGATTATGCCCACCGATGGGGGATTGAAACCCTCTTTGGCATTTTCAAAACCAGGGGATTCTGCCTCGAATCAACCCATCTGCAAGACCCAGAACGCCTCAGTAAGTTGTTTGCTCTACTGACGCTGGCACTGTGCTGGGCGTTTCGCACTGGACAATGGCTCCACCAACTCAAGCCATTGCGGGTGAAAAAGCATCGACGACGGGCTAAGAGCATCTTTCGCTATGGATTTGACCATCTACGCTGCATTGTCCTCAATTTAGATCAAAAGTCTGATGAGTTCTATGAGGTGCTACCTTTTTTGTCCTGTACTTAGGTCTGAGTTATGTGCCCTGCGTTGGGAGCAAATCGATTTTGATCTGGGTTTACTCCATGTCAGACGACTTAAGCGGGGCATTCCCAGTGTGCATCCGTTGCAGGGGCTGCAGTTAAGGGCCCTCAGGCGGCTCAAGCATGAGTCTGCTTCTTCTGCCTATGTTTTTGTGACTGAGCGGGGTGCTCCATTCACTGCAGCAGGTTTCCGGAAACTACTCAGTCGGATTGTTGAAGGCTCCAAGATTCCGTTCTCTGTCCATCCCC
>NZ_JBYCCV010000194.1:0-3455 GCF_057473825.1 Aliterella sp. E5.1 | reverse complement strand
AGTTTATGAATGATGGAGATTCATAAATGATGAACATAGTCTCTGAGTTTTTACCAAAACTTAGAAATCGTCATTTTTTAATTATTGATATTCTTATTTTCTCAGTTACAACTGTACTGGCGCTTATTCTTCGTTTAGACATTTCTATTGCCCTAAACTCTTATAAAGCTGGTTTAGTTGTAACAACAATCCTATTTTTAATCACTAAACTAGCTGTTTTTTATGGATCGGGATTTTATCGACGATATTGGCGCTACGCCAGTATTGATGAACTCTTACAGATAGCCATAGCGATGGCTGCTGCCGTGGTCTTACAAGTTCTCCTATTTAGTAGTCTTTATCATTTAACTAACTTACCAATTGACAACCTTCCTCGCTCTCTACCGTTACTGGATGGACTCTTGAGCTTTGTTCTGGTGGGTGGGGTCCGCTTTAGTGTTCGTGCGGCTGAAAGGGTTGATCAACGAAATGAAATATCTAGCGCAGGCGATCGCACTTTAATTGTCGGTGCTGGCAGTGGCGGTATTTCCCTTGTGCAGCAAATGCAGCAAGATCCGCGTTGTGATCTTTATCCAGTTGCTTTCGTTGACGATGATCCCCAAAAGTTGAACTTACGAATTCGAGGGTTACCAGTCGTTGGAAATCGTCATCAAATTCCAGAGGTTGTTCACTCTCTAAAAATTCGCAAAGTGATTATTGCCATGCCTAGTGTTTCAGGGCAGGTGATTCGAGACATTGTTGATATTTGCCAATTAATTGGTGTTCAAACCAGTACCTTACCCGGAATCCACGAGATCCTTAATGACCGCATCAGCATCGAAAGCATTCGAGAAATTAAGATTGAAGACTTACTGCGTCGAGAGCCTGTACAAACTGATATTCAGAAAGTCTCTGAATTTCTAAAAGGCAAGACAGTGCTGATCACCGGTGCCGGGGGCTCAATTGGCAGTGAGCTTTGCCGCCAGATTTTAATGTGCCACCCGGCAGAGATGATACTTCTTGGTCACGGAGAAAACTCTGTATTCAATATTCAACAAGAGCTTGGCCATGTAGTGCAGATTCTTAAAGGAAAGAGTGGAGGCACAACTCGTCTAACAACCTTTATTGCTGATCTGCGGTTTTCGTCTCGACTGGAACATGCCTTTGAAAAATATAGGCCAGAAATTGTTTTTCATGCTGCAGCCCACAAGCATGTTCCTCTGATGGAGTTGAATCCACCAGAAGCAATTACAAACAATGTCCTGGGAACCCGTAACCTCCTAAGCTTGGCATTGCAATATCAGACCAAGCAGTTTGTGATGATTTCTACCGATAAAGCGGTAAATCCCACTAATGTTATGGGGGCCAGTAAGCGAGTTGCTGAAATGTTGGTGCTTAAAGCGGCTCAAACCAGCGGCAAGCCCTTTGTGGTCGTTCGATTTGGCAATGTTCTAGGTAGCAGAGGTAGCGTTGTCCCTACCTTTAGAAAGCAAATTGCTGCCGGGGGGCCTGTGACGGTTACCCATCCTGAGATTTGCCGCTACTTCATGACAATTCCTGAGGCGGTGCAACTGGTCTTGCAGGCAGCAATGATTAGTCATGGCAGTGAAATCTTTATGCTCGATATGGGTCAACCCGTGAAGATTGTTGACCTGGCAATAGATTTAATTCGACTCTCAGGGTACGAGATCGGTAAAGATATTGAGATTGTTTATACCGGTTTGCGACCGGGGGAGAAACTCTTTGAGGAAATACTGATTTCAGGGGAGCAACACCAGCCGACGCTGCACGAAAAGCTTTATGTGGTCAAAAACGCTAGTAAAGCTGTGCCAGAAGATCTTGACTTTGCTGTTAACACACTATGCAAAGCTGCAACCAACAATAAGTCTGATATTATTTTCTTTTTGCTTGAGCAGTTGGTACAAGGATATATTCCCAAAGGTCAACCGAAACCAAATTTCAAGTCTAACAACCTAGAAGCAAATCCTAAGGGCAAAGTAAAACTTAAATCAAAGTTAAGTTGTCGCAAAGTATTTAAGCCTAACAATTTTGTATTTCAACAGTTAGAACAGGATCTTCAGCAGGCACTTGAGCGTCAGGAGTTTCTACTTCATTATCAGCCTGTCATACGCTTGGAAACAGGAGAATTGACTGGTTTTGAAGCGCTTCTACGTTGGCGGCATCCCAATCAAGGTCTGATTTACCCAAGAAAGTTTATTCCATTAGCCGAAGAAACAGGCTTAATTATTCCTATAGGACTCTGGGTTCTGGGTGAAGTTTGTCGGCAAATATATGCATGGCAGGAAAGCACTCTTACTCCTTTAACCGTCAGTATAAATCTCTCTCGTAAACAATTTTTACAGCTTGATTTAGTTCAACAAACTACTAAGTTTTTGAAGCAAAATAGTCTACATCCCTGCAATCTAAGATTTGAAATTTCTGAAAACTTAGTTCAGGAAAATCCCGATCATGCTATTGCTGTAATCTCACAGTTAAGAGCATCAGGAGTTAAGTTGCGAGTTGATAATTACGGTCGAAGTCATTCATTCTATAGTCTTTCAGAGTGCTTTCCATATCAGTATGAACAGTTTGAGCGACTAAAAATAGATCGCTTTTTAATTAATCGCATATGCAACGACCATGAAAGCTTTGAGATAGTCCAATCTATAACGACGGCTGCCCATGAGGCTGGTATAGACATGGTTGCAACAGGCGTCGAAACTAAAGAGCAGCTTGCTCAGCTTAAATTGGTGAACTGTGAGTATGGACAAGGACATTTCTTCTCAAAGCCGGTAGAAGGCAAAGATCTAGAAAAGCTAATTCAAGTGCGGAAGTAGGCAGATGCAACCTAGTAAGCCACTCACTCTGCGCCGCAACTTCTCTTGGACCTTCATTGGTAATGCTGTTTATGCTGCATGCCAATGGGGAATGCTCATAGTTCTAGCTAAGCTTGGCAGTCCAGAGATGGTCGGGCAGTTCACCTTAGGAGTTGCAATTACTGCCCCGGTTGTTATGTTTACAAACCTCCAGTTACGGGCCGTTCAAGCGACAGATGCTAAGCGCCAATTTTTATTTAGCGATTACCTGGGTTTGAGATTATTTGCGACCGGACTAGCATTACTAATAATTGCAGGAATTACATTGGCAGCTAGCTATCGCTGGGAAACAGCGCTAGTGATTTTGCTGGTTGGTTTAGCAAAAGCAGTCGAGTCTATTAGCGACGTATTTTATGGGTTAATCCAGCAGCACGAACGAATGGATCGGATTGCTGTGTCACTAATGATTAAGGGTCCTCTGTCGCTGTTACTGCTAGGTATTGGAGTTCATCTATCAGGTAGCGTTGTCTGGGGAGCAGTGGGATTAGTCGTTGCCTGGTCTGTGGTTCTGGTTGGCTATGACATTCGTAGCGGTGTCTTGATGTTGAAGAATACACTGCACAGACCAAAGATTATGGGAAGGCATCAGTTAGTGGTTCC
>NZ_JBYCCV010000193.1:0-3572 GCF_057473825.1 Aliterella sp. E5.1 | reverse complement strand
TTACTTCAATTGGATTTGGCAGCATAGTCGGTTCAAGTCCACTGCCGCACAACGAGCAGGATTAACCTCTCGACCATGGACTTGGAATGATATCGTGACCTATCCCACAATAATCTGACGCACTACCGGACAAGGTTGAAGATGAACTTAGCTTAGGTCTATTAGAACTTTGTGCTGACCCAGACCGTCTTCGCTCTCTAACTTTCTTCCCTCCTCTATAGCTACTTTGTTAGAACGCAACTTGGTATCAGCAAAGATACAGAACAGCGGCAATCCAACTTTTGGAATCCCTCGAAACAGATCCCAGTGTCGAAGTCGTTTTATTAACTAATAGTCTATATAAGCTAGCATTCAATTTGTTTAAGCAACGAGAAGACAAAGAATGGGGTTTAGTAGACTGCATATCATTCATCGTGATGCAAGATCGAGGTATCACTGATGTACTAACTACTGAAAATGAGTGTCAGCAGGCAGGATTTCGAGTATTATTAAGAGACTAATCACTTTGCATTAAGCCTGACACTGCGTTGGTGCGGACAGTAGGAGGTTATCTCGTGAGAGTTCGAGGTTGTCTGCTGCCTTTGCATTTTGCCGTTATACAGTGCAGAAATTACCGAAAAATTTGCGCCAAATGCGATCGCCATCTGGTAAATCTATTTGTTGGGCTATTTTTCGTCATCGGAAGCGCAGTATTTGTTAGATTTCAAAGCTGCACTGTGTAAAATAGACATCAAAATAACCCTAATTTTAGGTAAATACTGATGTCTCAGGCAATTCTGAGCCAAATACTTAATAAACTCCAATTTCTTGAACCAGTGGAGTTACAAAAACTCGATCGCGCTGTTCAAGAACGCCTTACTAATCATGAACAGACAGCTAAACAAATTGCCTTCCACCAAGCATTAGTGGATTCTGGATTAGTGCCACAAATTAAGAAAATCTCTCACCAATCCAAAAGACGGCAACTTGTACAAGTTCAGGGTAAACCAATTTCTGAAATAATTATTGAAGAACGCTGCTAAATGACAGTTTATTTTATAGATAGCAGTGCTTTAGTCAAGCGATACGTCTAAAGTATTTTCATATATCTGCCAAGAAATATTTTTTAATAACAATTGTTGACTAGGTTGTACGACCAATTAATTTAATTCTAGTAGCATAAATTTACTCGCAAATTAATACTAAAAATCTGTCTAATTATTAAATATAAGTATAAACTTCTTACGTTTCAAAGGTGGATAACTACTCGCCTGCGAAAGAGCGATCGCCTAAAAAGAATCTCAAAACATTTTTCTTAATAGGCGATCGCCAAAGAAGTTAAACTAAAGCGATCGCCAACAACACAAGTTACTTATCTAGAAATCCCTGAATTTTTTGGGTCAACTCTTGCCGACTTGAGGTACTGAGCAAATAGCGACTGATAAACCAGATGGAGTAGCCAATTCCAACTAATTCAAAGGTTGGCGCTACTAAAGGAATCTCATTAATAGCTGCTATTACTGCCAAACTAACCCTAAAAGCAATAATTGCGCCGAAAATCAGTCCTAAGTTGATTAGTAGCTGCTGATTTTCGCCAAAAAAACTGCCTAAGTTTTCCGATAGTTGCGATAAAAAGCTCACAAGCTGAGTAACTATCCATTGTCCTTTTTGGATAGATTGATTAGTTGGCGAGAAAGCTGTCTGAGGTTCGGGTTCTATAGTTACCTTCACATTAGGGGTATTGGTTGTTACTGGCTGGGTTGGAGGTTCTTGCATAATTTTGTGCTTTTAACTCAAGGAATAAATGTAAATTACCATGCAAAGTTTAGGATTATATAGAGCGATCGCGCTTGTAGCTCTCTCGATGGAGATAACTTTATAAAGGAATCAACTCTGTAAAATTCTGCAACAACTGATCGTTAGTCAATTCATCTCCCAGTTGCGCGGGAGAAAAATGCACCTGAATTGCTTGCAATTTTTCTTGGTGATGAAGATTAATCAGCGCTTTCAAGCCATCTTTGAGCGCTGATACATTAGAAAGATCGGTTTCAAGTTCTGGTACTTCTCCAGTAAAAGCCGCCGTAATCATGACTACCAAGTTATGAGTAATAGGTATAGACAAAGGCTCGTCTGTCGGAGTGTTGCTAAAATCTGGTTCGCTGAGGTAGCGCTGTGCGGAGTCGGTAAATAACTCATTTACATAATCTCCTGCTTCTCCTTCACTCCAAAATACATCGCCTTCGTTAGCCGCCGAGAGCCAATACTCATCGTATTGCAGCAAAGTTTGACATACTTCAACTAATCCTTCTCCTAATACTTCCAAGTCACCATCTGAGTCAATAGCGGCCCTAGCGGTACGATTTAAAACTCCCAATATTGGTGCTACTTCTTGCCCTGCTAGATGCAAAAATAGACGACAGACAACATAACGAGTACCACCAGTTAATTTACTAAAGCGATCACGCAAACCCATCTTTTTTACTCCACAACATCATTACTTACTTTACCGTTGGCAAGATTACCCTAGCTGTGTTTGTATTGATTTATGACTATTGGCATTGTTGGACTTGGATTAATTGGCGGCTCTTTAGGGTTAGATTTACGCGCCTGCGGCTACAAGGTTTTGGGCGTAAGTCGGCGCGAACAAGTGTGTCAAAAAGCAATTGCTCGTGGCGTGGTGGATTCGGCAAGTATAGACTTTGGGATTCTGGCGGAGGCGGAAGTCATATTTATTTGTACGCCAATAGCGGCGATTGTTCCTACCGTAAACCAACTAATTCCCATTCTCAATCCCGCCACTGTATTAACCGATGTGGGTTCGGTTAAAGCGCCAGTAGTAGACGCAATAGCGTCTTTATGGTCAAACTTTGTTGGCGGACATCCAATGGCGGGAAACTCCGATAGTGGCATTGAAGCGGCGCAAACCAATTTGTTTGTTTCTAAGCCTTACGTGCTAACACCGATCGAATCTACGCCTACTCCAGTCATAGCAATCGTTGAGAAAATTGTCAAAGGTCTAAGGGCAAAAATTTATCACTGTAACCCTCAAGATCACGATCGCGCTGTTAGTTGGATTTCGCACTTACCTGTAATGGTAAGTGGCTCGTTGATTGCTACTTGTCAAAGTGAAGATAACCCAGAAGTTTTAAAGTTAGCCCAAAACCTTGCTAGTTCTGGCTTTCGAGATACTAGCCGCGTAGGTGGGGGAAATCCCGAATTAGGTTTGATGATGGCGTGTTACAACCGCGAGGAATTGCTTAGAAGTCTGCAACACTATCGTCATAACTTAGATCGAGTAATTGACTTAATCGAACAAAAAAACTGGGTAGAGCTAGAACAACAATTGCAGTCCAATCATGTAGCGCGATCGCACTTTGTGCGGGAATAGATTGGTTTGCATAGTCGTTTCCAGCCAAATTGAGCTACCCGTATTAATGTAGAGTGAAGTACCCCAACCTGCTTTGCGAGGTTGGGGCTTCCAACCAAGCTCAATTCAGGGACGGTTTTATTCGTCCTCGGAGCTTCCCACTTCATCAGCCGATGCCTTCATCATCTAGTGACGATGTTGGACTTACTCAGCCTCCATAGGCAGT
>NZ_JBYCCV010000192.1:0-3413 GCF_057473825.1 Aliterella sp. E5.1 | reverse complement strand
TCCGTTCTGCTGCTTTTCCGGCGGCAGCTGTCTCAAGTTTTTTAAGATATTTTGCTCAATATTGGCTGTGCTTTGCATAGTTTTCTCTCTAATTAAGTAGATTGCTGTTTTTCAAGCTACGGAAACAGGCTGAGAATCTGGTAGAAAAGCCAGCACAATATCACGCTCAAGCATACCTTTGTTAATTAAGTCTTGAGTAATTCCACATTCCATCCCGTCGTATTCAATCATTACTTTCCCGTTCTCGATAGTTATATATATTAGATTGCCACGCACCCGCTTTCCTCTATCCCAACCGACTTGCATTAGAGCATAGCGATCTCGGATTTCGTCAAACACGGCATCTAGGCGGATGTTGCCGTGAGACGGGCGTAGTTTGGCATAATCATTAATTACCTGTTTGACGATTTCAGGGTAGGACGTGATGGTATCCATTGGCTTACTTCCTTTTTCTCTAAATCTACAATAATCAGCTTTAAAGGTAGTTGAGCGATCGCTAATTTTCCAATTGGCTCGGTAAAAATGTCGCTGTAGGTTGCTTCAGAAACAGCAAGATAAAGATCGCGTTCTGGATCTACTTGATTGAGTAACAGGCGATAGAGCGTATATTGACCGATTGCTTGCTCTAAGTCAGCTACTTGAGATTGACCGCGAAATTGCTTGATTTCAATGGCAATGTGTTTATTTCCCTGCCGAACTCCAATAAAGCCGCTTGCACCAAGATCCACAAATAAAAACCGCTCACCATAAGAAATAACATAGGGATCGTTGGTAATTTCCCACCCGTCTTTAATAATTGCCTCTTTCACAGTTTCGTGAATGAAATCTCTTGCTGGCACTTAATTATAATTCTGCTACAAAGAACTTACGCATAGTTTACCATGCTGTCTAATTCCTGCTTCGTCCAAGGATGTCGGCATCTTCTTGTCCGCAGGCGTAACTTCAGGTCTAGCCAACCTTACTTTATTACTAGGTGCGTTTGCCAAGTTAATCGCCGCCCCTAAATCACGGTCGATTATATAATTGCAACTTTGGCAAACAAACGTTCTTTCCTTTAATGGCATTGGCTGAATGTGACCGCAAGCATTACAAGTTTTTGAGCTTGGATACCAACGGTCTACCAGTTCAACAGTTGTGCCATATATAGGCGACTTATATATTAACTGCCGCCTAAATTCATACAAACCCAAATCAGAAATAGCCGCCGCTAACTTGTGGTTGGCAATCATGCCAGATAAGTTAAGGTCTTCTATTCTAATGTGACTGTATTTCTTGCTTATCTCTGTTGTAGTTTTGTGCAAAAAATCAGAACGGACACTAGCAATTTGAGCATGAATAAGTGCGATTTTTTCGTAATACTTTTTAGCGTTGGAGGATGCCTTATTTTTTTGCTTGCGGTTGCCTAACTGCTTATTACGATTATGGTATTGCTTTTTCCCTAGCTTGGTTTTCGCTTTTTTATAAGGCTTTGGCGCAGTGTACGTCGTATTATCAGACAATGTAGCAAAAAGTTTTATACCCAAGTCAATGCCAGTTTTTTCAGTTTTTTCATGAAACAAAGGCGGGATACGGTCGGCATTGACAGCAAAAGATACATACCATTTGTTAGCACATTTATAAACAGTAAAGGTTTGAGTAGTATACTTAACTTTAAGCGCTTCTTTTAATCTAAAAGTACCTAATGTCGGTATTTTTATTTGCTTGCCAGCCTCTAATAAAACTAGCCCGTTAGAAGCATCTACTGTGAATGAACACTTATCCTTTTTCTTTTTAAATACTGGTTTTTCTCCCAGCCCTTTAAAGTACCTAGAAAAAGCGCTATTTAAGTTACGCAAAGCATTTTGATAAACTCTAGATGACAATTCATTCATCCAAGAATTACAGGCTTGCTTTTTGGTGTAACTGGTGAGAACTTTCTTAATTGCTAATAGTTTTTTGTTAACTCCTCCCTTGTAGAATAGGTGGTCTAATCCGTTATATAGAGCTAGTCCATAGTTGTAAATAAACCTGGAAAAACCTGCGTGTTTTGCCATCAAAGTTTGCTCAGAGTTATTTAATTTAAGCTCAATCTTGATGGCGTACATTGCAATTATTGCTTATCACTTACTATAGTATACACAAGTTTAAGCAGGTTTTTTAGTTTCAACCATCTCTTTGATTTGTTTTTTATAATTACGCAGACCGTAAAGGCGGCAACTAAAAGTATGGATAATTGCCATTAAGTCTTCCACCATCTCTTGTTCTGGCGACAGAGACTCTTGATTTGCTACGGTAATCTTGCACCCATACCAAGAAGCAAATTCTTCAATGAAGTCAAAGCCAAACCGCGCCAGACGGTCTTTATGGGCAACAATTACGTTTGATACTTCACCTAGTCGAATAGACTTCATCAAGTTTAAAAACACGCGACGCTTAAAATTCATGCCTCCGCCTATTTCTTGCAACCATTCGTCTACCGAGACTCCAGCCCCTAAGCAGAACCCTTCCATTGCTGCAACTTGGGAAGCCAATTCGCTTTTTTGTCCCACAGACGAAACCCGGCAATATACTATTGTTTTGCCTTGTTGCACTATCTCGTCAAGGTTTAAAGCCTTTTGTAAATCCTGCTCTGTATAGTAGCGTTGGTTGCCTACACCGCGCTTGGGAACTAGCTTGTTTTCCTTGTCCCATCGCCTTAAAGTAGATGTGGACTTACCAATCAGTTTAGCAAACTCGTGTGGTCTATATGCCATTAATTCCCTCTAGTAGTAAACTATAGACAATTATAATTAAGAATATGTATGCTTGTTCAGGACTCCTCTAAATGCTCGATGTTGGAGGGAGGCAAAGAGGGCATCGAGTTCGGACAATGAGGCGCGGTGTGCTGCTTTAAGTTTTTCTACGGCTTCGATGCGACGGGCAAATTCTTGTTGAAGTGGTAGTGGTGGAAGATGTACAGGAATTTGGCTAACAATTGTTTTATTTAAATTAGCCATTGTGACTCCTTGTGAAGCCTTTTCTAAATATTTTTTGATTGACTGGCTAGACAAAACAGAAAACAAATATACTGAATTTAGTAATTCGTGCTTTAGTCTAATAAATAAGCTACCAGTTCCACAAAGCCATCCATTTTCAGTTTTGGAAATAATTGCACAGCGTCCCATTTCTCCTCTTCTTCCTAGAATTACATCATCAACTTCAAGATGATATTGGATAAGCTGTAGATGCTTTTCACTGGAAATTGAAAAGGATGTGTTATGAAATATTTTTCCATCTTGAATATGTGTTGGATTGATCAATGGGATGCCATTGTCAATGTAATCTTCTTCATGTAATTGTGTACCAAATGGACCAATTTGAATTTTTGCAGCACATTCATCCATTTTTTTTACTTCCCACCCCTTCGGATTTGTAACTGGATCGCCGAACGTTTC
>NZ_JBYCCV010000191.1:0-3635 GCF_057473825.1 Aliterella sp. E5.1 | reverse complement strand
GCTCAGGATTTTGGCAAAATGACTACAAAGGAAGTCTGATGTGAGAAAATAAAGTTTAAAAGCTTTACATTACAAGCTTTTTCAAGTTTTAGTTTGTTTTTTCCTTACTCAGAGTGACAAAAGAGGGATAGAGAGCGACACAAACCCATCGGCAGACATATCTTCGCTAAAGCCGAAATGCTGCTTAACAAACGTAGCTGATGCTGTGACATCATCGACATTAAGGGAAATGGCTGAAGCGGTAATCTTCATAATTTATCCTTATGCTTGAGCAGATTTGTGCCGTCATGGCTAATAATTTTGATGGCGATCGCCATCCTGTGGTTTTGTCCCTTATTTGTAAAACTCCTGCCTATAGGTTGATTTGGTTCAGCTTACTTGATTCCGTCTGCGGCAATAGAATTATTGGGTGGTGGTGGCAACTTGGCAAACTTGGGTAATTCTGGGTTCATGTAATCCCATTTTTGAGCGCTGGCTGTATAAAAATTCATTCCTGGTTGAAACTCGCTTGGGTCATCAAGGCTGCCTGCTGTAATGCCCATGAATTCAGGCATTGACGGCTTACCAAATAATTGAGAACCACAATTTGGACAAAATCCCCGACTGACGATGCCTCCACTATCACCCATAACGTCGTGATATTTGACATTACCAGTAATGGTGACTGCATCGCGTAGTACGAGCAGCGCCGCCGCAAAAGCCGTGCCTGTCGCCCTTTGACAATCTCGGCAATGGCAATTTCCCATAACTATTGGCTCTGCTACACATTCGTAGCGGATAGCTCCGCACATACAACCGCCAGTAAAAGGTGTTTTCATAAAAATGCCTCGCTGATTATCTTGTGTACTATTTGAATGCGTTTCTTTCCAAGATTTGCGCTCGGCGATACAAAAAGAAAGGCAGAGCGCAAGAAACCCCAACTCCAAAGGTCAACGCAACGTAGAGGAGAATCCCCAAACGGGAAGCCCCTAAATGTTTCAGTTCTACCCAGGCAAAATAAAAGAACGCGATCGCACTAATGTACAAATCACTTGCATGAGCCGCAGCAATGTTGTTCTCAAACGCTCGTTGCAGAAATAACGCTGGAGACAGTAACGCGCCGGGATCTTGCAGCAGCCAAAACCAGGGCGCAATTGACCCAGCGATCGCTAGAAATAAATAAATGATTTTCGTAGAGTTGAGTAAACTTTTTGCTGGAATATTTGTTGACTTCAGCACGATCTTCTCCTGTAAGTTAATAAGATTGTTTTACCTGAGCCGTCTTTCGCCAAGAGTTATATCAATCGGATAGTTTCGGATTGCGATCGCCTTGTGAAAGCTTGCACAGAGTGCAAGTCAGCTTCAAAGAAGGCGCTAACCATCTCGATTGACCTTTTTACTGGCAATTTATTTTGCTGTATTTGTTTTCAGCATGGTTATTCACCCCAATTGGTATATCATCATCGTGCCAAAGAGAGATAATTGAAGCAATTACCTGTGAGGTAATCAAAATTCTTGCAAAACTTATTATGCAGCGACGCACTATTACCTCTGACCGCCAACTTGAATCTTTTGGAATGCTCCTCAAACAATGGCGCAACGGGCGCGGCTTCAGCCAGCTTGATTTAGCGATCGCAAGTCAAGTTTCTCAACGCCACATTAGTTTTATCGAATCAGGACGCGCCAAACCAAGTCGGGAGATGGTGCTGCAATTGGCAATAATCTTAGAAATTCCTCTCAGACAGCAAAATTTGATGCTAACGGCGGCAGGATTTGCCCCTATCCATACAGAAACCGATCTGTCGGCTCCAGAAATGACCTCGGTGCGTAAAGCCCTTGATTTCCTGCTGCGGCAGCAAGAACCATACCCGGCGTTTGTAATCGATCGCTACTGGAATCTGCTGTTGACTAATAGCGCCGCTACTCGACTGCTGACTATTTTTATCGAGCCAGACAAACTCCAAAACTATTTTTATCAAGAAGGAAAAATCAATTTGCTGCGAGTCATGTTCGATCCCCAAGGTTTACGTCCGTTTATCGCTAACTGGCAAGAAGTTGCTGATCACTTACTGCAACGGGTGCATAGAGAAGCGATTTCCGCAGGTGAAAGTAAACAATCTATTGCGTTGCGGCAGGAACTGATGAGCTATCCAGGTATTTCTGAACTATGGCAAACTTTAAATCAAGCTGTACAAAATATCCTACTACTCACTATCCACCTCCAGCGTCAGAACTTAGATTTGCAGTTTTTTTCAACGATCGCGACATTAGGTACGCCCTACGATATCACGCTTCAGGAATTGCGAATTGAATGCCTATTTCCTGCCGATGAGCAGACGGAGCTAAGTTGGCAAGCAGAATAAACATTGTTAAACAGTTGAAAGGAGCGCCATTGATGGCAATCAGGCATCCCAAAGTTTACCTACCAAACTTTGGAATGCAATATAGCAATCCTGAATCATTTATGAAAAAAAGAGGAGCTAAGGATATAGTTAAACAAAGCAGTTGTTCAAGTACCGTGACTTGGAAATAAAATGTCTGAGCGATTTCATCGAGAGTAATCCTGATCCCAGAGAACTAAAACGGGCGTTGGCAGTTCAAATGGTCAAACAGAAGTGTAGCTACTTTGAGATTAGAGATGTGTTGCAGGTGTCTGTCGGATTTATCAGTAAGTATAAACAACTGTTTAAGCAGCAAGGCATCGCTGGACTTGCCCTAAAGTATCAAGGGTCTACTGGTTATCTTGAGGGAGAAACACGCCTTGCAGTAATTGAGTGGCTCAAGCAAAAGAATTACTGGAATTTATCAGAACTTAAATAGCAGATTGTCAGGTGCTACCCGACTTGTGGGAGCAAATTAACTCCAATATTGAACAAGGATCAGGTGATGGCGGTGATGACACAATAGACTGTTACGACACAATCACTCAACGCCAAGCCAAAGTAGTGATTCCACCTCGCAGTAACCCCCAGCTTCAACAGCCTAATACCCCTCTTTTATCACTTTCAGGAGAGTAAAATCTAGAACCTGCTTTAGCTCAGGATTTTGGCAAAATGACTACAAAGGAAGTCTGATGTGAGAAAATAAAGTTTAAAAGCTTTACATTACAAGCTTTTTCAAGTTTTAGTTTGTTTTTTCCTTACTCAGAGTGACAAAAGAGGGATACAGCAGATTGCAGGCTTATTGAGTACAGTAACAGCAATTGGTAAACCAGTTGCGTAAATGCTTGGGATTGATTAAGTCAAGAGCAGTGGCAATGAGGACATCAACCATGTTTGTAGTGGTAGGGGAAAATTGACGTAAGAAAGATTCCAGTTGTGACCACCATAGTTCAATCGGATTAAAATCTGGAGAAATTCGGTGATAAATTCAGCACGTTTGCACCAACAGCTTGAATCATTGGTTTGATAGCAGCTATCTTGTGAGCGGGAAGATTGTCCATAATCACTACCGCCCCAGACCATAGTCGCGGGACTAAACACTTTTCAATAAAGACCTGAAAAGCGTCGCCATCCATCGCTCCATCTAAAGTCATTAGTGCCACTACATCACTCAAGCTGATGGCGCCAATTACTGTAACTGTTGCGCCTCGGTAAAAAGGTTTCAAATCATACATACTACCACGATAGGAACGAGCATGAGTCCTGGTTAAGCCC
>NZ_JBYCCV010000190.1:0-3802 GCF_057473825.1 Aliterella sp. E5.1 | reverse complement strand
GCCGTTGTGGATGAAGCCATTTTTTACTATTCTTTCTGACCCGCATTTTGGACAGTTTAGCTTCTCTTCACTCATACAACTCTCTCTACATAATCTTTCCACTTATCCTTACATATTTGGCACTACCGTTCTTTTTATGCCATCCGCGAATCTTTGCAACGGCGGTTAGATACCTTTATTACTCAGCATGGTAGCAGCATTACTAGCGACGACCTGGCAGACTTAGAAGAAGCGGATGATGCAGTAATTACTGGACTAGAAGCTTACCTTGAACCTGTAGACCCCCAAGAGATCCAGTACCTTGAAGACTTATTGCGCCAGTTTGAGAATACCGGAGAGGATACTAAGCTTTCGCATTTTATAACCACGCTGCGCCAAGAATTAACTAATCGGGAGAGCGCGATTGTCTTTACTCAATACACCGATACGATGGACTATCTGCGTTCTACCCTACAACAACTCTACGGTAGCTTTGTTGGTTGTTATTCTGGTCGCGGCGGCGAACTATGTATTGATGGTAGTTAGCAAATTATAGCTAAAGAAGATATTAAGCGCCGTTTTCGGGATGGGGAAATTAAAGTATTGCTCTGCACCGAGTCTGCTAGTGAAGGGCTGAACTTACAAACTTGCGGCGTGTTGTTTAACTACGATCTGCCTTGGAATCCGATGCGGGTAGAGCAACGGATTGGGCGCATTGACCGGATTGGACAAGTCTACCCTACGGTGACAATTCATAACTTTTACTATGATGGGACGGTAGAAGCAAAGGTTTATCGGAAGCTGCGCGATCGCATTAGTGCCTTTACGTCGGTTGTTGGTAACTTGCAACCAATTTTGGCGCAGGTTCCCACCTTTATTGAGCAGGCAGTTATGAGTGCCGATCCCGAAGAAGAAGATGTATTGCTGTCTCAATTTGAATCTATTTTAGATACACCGCCTACGGGTTTAGCTATAGAAGATATGGTAGCCATAGATGTGGAAGCGGATTTAGCAGAAATTCGCCAGCCTATTCCTTCATCACCTTTCACGACAGAACAAATTGAGCAGCTATTTACTACATCGGCTTTATTGAAGTCTAAAGGCGCTATTTTTGAGGTATCTTGCGATGCCTGCGGCGGTATGCTCTGCGACCATGCTTCGCAAACACCTAGCGACCATCGGACTTGGCAGCTTACTTTTCAAGATAAGAAATATGCTGTAACTTTTTTCCCAGAAGTATTTGACGTGAAGCCTTCAGTGCGATTTATGAACTTTGGCGATCCTTTGTTTAAACAGTTAATCGAAATTGCTTTAACTTGTTAAAATTAACGTGAGTAGTTCCAGTTTATAAACAATATAAAGTAACAATTTAGACAAAACTCTTTAAAGATATTTATGCCTCAAGTTCAATTGTGCCAAGATATTCTGACTATTCTAAAAAAATACTTTCAAAAAGAATACAAAGAGCGTCTTTTTCACGTCATTTTGTTTGGCTCACAAGCACGAGGAGTCGCTACAGCAAATTCAGACATAGATGTATTAGTTGTACTGCAAGATCCGGTTGATGCCAGTCTAGAAATTGCTCGTACCAGTCAATTCATTGCCCAACTCTGTTTAGACCACAATGTTCTTATTTCTCGACTGTTTTTGGCGCGCTCCCGCTTTGAAACTGAGAACTCTCCACTCTTAAAAAATATTCGCCAGGAAGGGCTTAGAGTTTGACTCCAGAGCAACAAGCCCTGTTGGAAAAATCCCAGCGTAGCATGGATGCAGCAAAAAATTTAATGGAACGAGGGTTTCACGACTTTGCGGTTTCCCGCGCCTATTACGCTATGTTCTATATTGCAGAGGCACTGCTAGATCGAGAAGGACTTGCTTTTTCAAGCCATGCTGCCGTCATTAGTGCTTTTGGACAATATTTAGTTCGCCCTGGTAAAGTGCCTGCCCAATATCATCGCCAACTGATTGATGCCCAAGCACAGCGTACTCGTGCTGATTACGATCCCCAGCCTAACTTATCTCAACAAGATGCTGAAATCTTAATCTCTCAGGCACAAGACTTTTTGACAACAGCCCTCCAGAACCTCAACTGATACATTGGGGTGCAAGTAGCATTGGAACCATAAACCAGGTTAAGGATAAAATGCTTGCTGTATAGTCGTTTTGTTCGCTAACCGTTCTGTGGATTTCTCCCCCTGATGCTTGTGAATATGGTTTTTTCTGAGACACCCTTAAGCCAAAACTCTTAAGTTACAAGGGTTTTGGGTAATCAGTGACAATGGCAGTTTTATTTTGAGCGCAAGAATCACTTAACCGAGTCGGTGGCAATCACCCTTAACCCGGTTTACGGTTCCAATGATCCTCGCACCCCTATAAGTAGGATTCTTAGGAATGTAATTAAGAGCTATCTTGCCGATGCCCTCAATAGCAGATAATAAGGAGTGTCGGTCAGGAGTCCCACATAACGGTTGAGATAACGTGGGGCGAAACCAACCACGCGCAAGCCGAAAGGAACCACGCAAGTTTTTAAAGAGTAGCTGTTTCGCCCTCACGTCCATTGATTTGTTGTGCTGCGCCATTATTTTCAAAAACCAATGTTTGGTAAAACGCGATTGCTGAAACTGAGAGTCAAAACATCATTGCTCGTTGGAAGCTCTCGTTTTCTGAATCATCTCTTGGATTGTGTCGGTATCGCCAATTTCATAAAGACTAATTAAACCATCCTCAATGGTGAAGATTTGCGGAACTGTGGCATCCGCGAGTAAATTACCTTGTAAATCTCTGATGATTTGATGAACGGTGACAATGTTCCGATTGTTTTCGTCCGTCTCGAATTTTAAGGTCTTAAGCTCCGGTTGAATATCCTTAAATTGATTAATCCAATATTCGCGCACCGCGTCGCGTCCATAAACGAAACCGCCTTCCAATCCGTTCGCCCATTTCACATCTGGGCGCATCAGCGAGATGATTGTTTCAATCTCGCGTTTATTAAAGGCATCGTATAAATTTTGCAGAAACTGTTGATTTGAAATCATAATTATTCACCATACAATACGAATGTAGTCAAAACAAGAAAGCAGCACAACGTTCGCGCTCACCGGACGCAGATAAACTTTGAAACTCAGCAACCATATTAATACGTTCCGGTGCAGCGGGCTTGTTAGCTCGTCGCTCGCAGCAGCTTAAACCAACACCTGCAAACAACTTTCTACCTCAATACTTATACAGTCCTCAAGTTACTCATAGATTGAGTTAGAATTAAAAACTTTGAACTATGTCTCGAATAAACTTCTTTCCTTCGTCTGTTTCAAACCAGTCAGAGGCGGGGAACTTCGGTGTATGTTCATGAACAATTTAGAAACTACCGCAAAACCGTACATATTGTTAAGAATTGAAATAATATTATTTATTACTCTTGGTAGGCATAATTTTGTCTCTAGTATTTGTAAATTATTACTTATGGCTTTGCATAATATTAAGCTCGATGGTGTTCCTCAAAATCAACTACTTTATTGGGGACGGGTACCATTACAGGCAGTATTGATTGCTTGGGCTTGGTAGTATACCAAACATCCAAAGCAGCCCCAAGTCAAGGCGTGATGGGTGGAACAGGAAGCAATTAGCAAGTGATCGCAAGTATTGAGCGTTCTTTGTGCGATCGCGCATTTAGTTCTAGGAGATAAATGAACTTAATTTGGTAGTGCCAAATATGTAAGGATAAGTGGAAAGATTATGTAGAGAGAGTTGTATGAGTGAAGAGAAGCTAAACTGTCCAAAATGCGGGTCAGAAAGAATAGTAAAAAATGGCTTCATCCACAACGGC
>NZ_JBYCCV010000189.1:0-3832 GCF_057473825.1 Aliterella sp. E5.1 | reverse complement strand
ACGTCTGTTGGCAAACAGGACAGAGATAGCGTTGATGTCCGTTGGGCATCTTGCCGTGTTTATGGGCTTTAGAATGATCACACAAAGGGCATTGCATGGACGAGTTGCAGATGAGAGATCCCCTCTACTCTACCAATCCCACGTTTATTTGACGCACTACCGATTGCTTCTGTCTTGGACTGGCTGGGTGTTTTGAATGCCTTGAGCGGATTGATCAATCCGGCAATGCGGTTATTTCACCTACCACCGGATGCGGCATTGCCTGTAATTTTGGCATCCATTCGCAAAGATGGCTTGCTGCTGTTTGCTGAACCGAACGCAGTCAGTGGATTGTCTCCCCTGCAAATCCTCACAGGCGTTTATTTAGCAGGTGTGTTGTTACCTTGTTTAGTCACGGCGCTAACGATTGCCCGTGAACAGTCGCTCAAGTTTGCGCTGGGGTTGATGGCACGACAAGCGATCGCCGCAATCGTCTTTACCTTAGTCCTGGCTTGGGGAGGTCGTTTGCTCTGGGCAACTTGAAGCGCAGCTTAATCACAACGAGTCACCTGAGCAGCTTGCAGCACAATCTGATCAATGGCTTGTGTCATTACTTGACCGGATTGACCGGGCTGATTGACCACAATGCTAAAAGAGATCGTTCCGTAGTTGGCATTCTCCAAATAACCAGACAATGCCTTGACTCCTTGCGGTGAAATTTAAAGATCCTCAGTCCGGCATCTCGTCAATACTGCGTGGCTCCACTCGTGGATGCTGGTTCATCTGGTGACGGTAAAGGCTGGAAAGTTCGTAAGCCTTCATCCTTAAGTGCGATCGCATTTCCAATGCGTCCAGCAGCTACAGCGTAAGCATTATGCTCATTACCAATGAATGCCTGTTGAGCATACCAAACCTCTATTTCTCCAAGATGCAATCTTGCGTTGCGTTCAGCCTCTTTATCATTAGCTATCTTGTACCACTCACTTTCTATCTTTATGTACGCCGTCTTTTGATAAAAAGCTTTATGGTAGTCTTGACAGGTTTCCGCAAAAACTGCTTTTTGAGCAGCAATGGCTGCATTTTTCGCTGCATAGCTAGGAAGGTCATTCTTAATAGCACTGAGACTTTTCTTTAACTCCTTTTAAAGTAACTGCATCGCACTACCAGTTAAAAACTCATCTTCTACCACTGTATAACGCTCTATAAGTCGATTGATGTGAGAAATGACCACGCAGCGCATTTCTGTACTTTTTTTTCTATCAACTAAAGAAGCTAATTGTGCTGCTCGCTGTAACCTATCGCAACAAATCATCCAATTTTCTGTGCATTCAAGATTTTTAGCTGATTGAAGATAAGATTCTACAGCTATTCTAGCCATTTTAATTGGTCTGTCTTTCTCTGGATCTCTTTTACAAATCCAGAGAATATCAGCGATCCTTGCCCGCATTTCAGGATCGACTACCATGATAATTATTTCTCTTAACAGAGCTAGTTGAGCGTCAGACAACACATTTAATAAAGCTTCTTCCACGATGGACGTATTTTCTAACCTAAAAGGCTCTACGAAAGGTGAGGTAATTTCACTCAAAAGATTAAAAACTTCTTGTCCTAATATGTCACCGGATAATTGATAAGCTTTAGCTTTTACTCGAAATTTTTCGTTGTAATTCTGACATTGCTTAAGGTTTACTTGGTTCAGCATCTCCATCCATTGGTATTTATCAAAGTCTTTTAGCTTAAGTGGTAGATCAGTTTTAAGTGGGGGGTGGGGTAAGTTATCGGTCATTAATTAAACCTAAAAAAGTTCATTTAGCTTAGTTTTGTCTGAATTACCTTGGTATAGGGGTCATGAACCTAACTTTGCCAATAATTCTGCCCTCATTCATGTGGCGGTGTTTGGCGTTGCAACAGAATACGTGTAAAAACCTGCAAGATAGCCTTCAAAGCCTTGTCAATACTAGGTTTGATTATCAGAGAGCGGGATGAAAATCGCACCTTCTAGTGGTATCGGAATCGTCTGGAGATCGATAACAAAATCCCCATACCGCTTCAAATGACGCGTTAGGTAAGGACTCAAACTCGCCAACAGCTTACGACTAATATTCACCCCTTCGGCACTGAGTTGTTGGATTGTCAGCGAAAGATCGACAGCATTGTGCAAAATCACCGCACTAGCAACCAAATCTAGATACTTAATCCGCTTCTCCTGTTCCTCTGGGTCATTTTCAGTAATCACCCCCTGCTTGCCAAAAAATAGCCAGTCCAAAAATTGATGGTAGCCCTCGATTACATTCGTACAAGCAGTAATCTCCTGTCTCAAAGCGCGGTCAGAAATATATTCCAACAAAAACACCGTTCGCACGACATAACCCAACTCGCGAAAAGCCTGGTATAGGCGATTTTTTCGACTATAACTGCTTAGCTTCTGCAACAATGTTGACGGCAATAGTTTCCCTGCCTTCACTGACAACACCACTCGCATCAAATCCTGCCAGTGCGTCTGGATTAACTGCCAATCGATAACATCCTTAAACAACGGGTCAATATACTCATAAACGGCATCCGGGCTGGGACGAAAGAACTTGTAATCTTGCCAGTTGCGAATCCGAGGCTGGAGTTTAATCCCTAACAAATATGCCAGTCCAAACACGGTAGTGGACTGCCCTTGGGTGTCAGCGTGCAAAGTATCAGGTTGAATATCGGAAGTGTTTTTGAGTAAGCCATCGAGAATATAAACCGCTTCCCAGACCCCACAGTTGATGAAGTGGTTAAATAGAGCGATGTAAGTATCCGAAACGTGATGGTAAGCGATACCACCATAGCCGCCATAACGAATGTGGTATTCCGAGCGCAAATTATTGTGGTAGATTTCAAACTTGCTGCCATCAGCAGCGGCACGCCTGCCAGTACCCCAACACTTGGGTAACTCCAAGCGATTGTAGGCATTGATGATATCTTTTGTCGCCGCCTCAATTTGTTGCGTAGAGATGTGTTGACGATTGACATAAGCTAGCATTCGCGAACTGATTTGTCCTTTGGTATTGCGAGCTGTTTCATTCGGGCCGAGGTTACAGCCATAGCCGAACACTGTCATGATATACCGCTCGACTGAATTCTCAATCTTGGGTTCGGAGCCAGAAATCGGGCCAAAATGACGCACCCAATTCAACCAATGCTCGACATTGCAAAGTAAATCCAACACCCCGCGCTCTGGTAGTCTTTGCAAGAGCGCTGCTTCCAATTCTAAAGCACCAGTGGGCAAGGGGGCAGCTGTAATCCGTTTGAGGACAGGATCGCCTTCGGTGCTAATCGTGACCTGCGTACCATCTTTGCAGATATCATCCGTAGCTGTAGCTATCCCTGTCAACCAAGTTTGGAGCTGCTGAACGAACGCTGGAGCAGTAGCCGCCATCTCCATTTGTTCAGCGTAATCTTGTAATTGTGGCTGACACGCCTCCCAGGTGAGCAACTGTTCGCGAAAGTCGGCATAGTTCTCAGACCCCATCACACAGGCATCTCCAGTCTTCAACTCTGCGGCTAAATAGCTGAAGATACATACCTCAAATTGCTGGCGTATCAAATATGTTTTGCCATCTCGCACCTCTAAGCTGATAGACATTTAACTTGTAAGAACTTTATTTCCTTTATTACGGAGCTTTCTATTCCAATTAATTACTAACTCACCATCATTTAATAACCTGTGTAGCAGATCTTTAAGTTGAGTTACAGACTGAAATAACCGATGTGCAACAAACTCCTTACATGAATGCCACACTAATTCAATTAAATTGAAATCTGGGCTATATGCTGGTAAAAAACAAAGTTGAATATTGGGTAGTGCTTGCTCAATCTT
>NZ_JBYCCV010000188.1:0-3713 GCF_057473825.1 Aliterella sp. E5.1 | reverse complement strand
TGCTCTTCCGATCTGCAACTCGTGGGAGAGTACAGCTAAAAATTCATCCTTGACACGGTTCGCCGCTTCAGCATGACTGCGGGCGGTTTGTTCTGCTTGGTAAAGCTGAGTGCGGGAGATTGCCTGGGCGCACTGCTGCGCCAGCGATAGAATGAAAGCCCGATCCTCCTCTTCAAGCAGTTGGGGTTTAGTGAAACCAAAGGATATGCCTCCCAATGCCCGACCTTCTACTATCAGGGGTAGAGAAATCCAGCAACCAAAGTTTTGTCGCTCGTACTTTTCAGCTAGGTAAGGATAACGAACGGCTCGTTCTTCTGAAGACTCCGCCCACAATGGTTGCCCAGTCCGCACCACTTCTGCTAATGGCACGGGGGCATTGAGGGAAAATTTTTGCCAGCCATTAACTTGGTCGATTTCACAACCAACAGCTTGGACGACTTCTAACTCAGTGCTAGTTTCATTTAGCAACGCGATGATCGCAAAACTAGCATCCAAAGCTGCAATCCCTTGCTCAACAATGACTTTGGAGACTTGAGTTGGCGTAAGCGATACGGATAGAGCAGCGGTTACAGATTGAAGACGGGCAACCCGTGCCGTTGACTGCTCTGCTGCTTGTTGCGCTTGCTGGGCTTCTTGATAGAGACGGGCATTATCAATAGCAATCGCAGCACGATGGGCAATAGCCTCTACCAGGGCTAAATCAACTTTGGTGTAATGACGATTTGATTCAGCCGTCACCAACGTAATTGTCCCCAAAATCTGCCCGCGAACAATTAGAGGAGAGATAATATAAGAGTTTAAGCCTAATTCGCGTAAAATTTGCAGATGTTTAGCATCCTGAGCAGATGCCACGAGTACTGCATCGGAAATTTCCGTTGCTATTTCTGTTTGCCCTGTGCGTAAAACTTTTGATATTCCCTCAGCGTCATCAAGTTTTGTGGGATAACGTTTGTGGAGTTCCCAACCTAACTTTACCTTCTCAGGATCGCGGTGAGTCACAGCGACCCGATGGATGAATTGGTTTGCTGTTAAAAGATCTACAGCACACCAGTCGGCAAGGAACGGCACTACCAAATTAGCAACACTTGCTAAAGTGCGTTCGTATTCCAGCGAAGATGCTAGCACCGTTGTAACTTCTACTAAAAACGTAGCACGCTGCTGGTCAGCTTCTGCTTCTAAACGAGCAGTTTGCTCTCGAATCAACTCAATACGCTCAGCTTCTGCCTGTTTGCGCTCTGTAATATCTTTGTTAATGCCAATAAAAAAGATAGGATTTCCAGCTTTGTCATACACCGTTTTGGCTGTTGTTTCGATTGGCACTGCTGTTCCATCTTTTCGCTGACAGGAAATCTCACCATAGAACGCTCCAGTCTCCTGGAGGGACTGAATTATTTGGGTAGTCATCGTCGCTTTTATACCTGGATCGTGGAGAAAGTTGACAGGTTTGCCGATCGCCTCGGCTGCCTTGTAGCCAAAAATCTGCTCGGCGTTGCCCAGCCAGCGTTGAATTTTGCCTTCCAGATCAGTTAACAAAATGGCATCGGGCATTTGCTCCAAAGTGGTATCTGAAATCAGTAGCTCTGTTTCGGCTTGTTTACGTTCAGTAATGTCGTGCATGACAACGGCTGCGCCTCGCTTTTTGCCCTGGGTATCGACGATTGCCTGCCCGCTGGCTAACAGCGTCCGCGCCATGCCTTGCTTAGGTACAATTACCATCTCAACATCAACCACCTGCTCCTGTAACGCTCGAAACAATGGAATCTCCGCTTTGGGCATTGGTGTTTTTCCATCCGGCAGATACAGGTTATAGCGTTCAGCCCATTGCTCTGGTGGTAGGGGTTGTTCTGGCAATCCGTGAAATTTGCGTGCTGCCTGATTAAACAGGGTTAAAATGCCCTCGGCATTACACGCGACAATGCCTGCTTGCACGTTATCTAGCAATACCTTGAGGAATTCCTGTTTTTGTTCAAGGGCTGCCTCGGTTTGCTGCCGCTCTGTAATTTCTAGATGGAGTAATTCGTTAGTTTTAGATAATTCAACCGTCCGCTGCTTTACCAACTGCTCCAAATCACTCTGTATCTGTTGCCTTGATAACTCCGTTTGCTGCCGCTCCAATTCAGTAGCGATTCGTAAGGCAAAGATCGTTAGCAGAGATTCTGCAAGCTGTACATTCTCTAAAGGTTTTTGACCCATTACGCCCAGTAATCCTAGTGGAATTCCTCTAGAGTCAAAAAATGGAATTGCTAGATAGCTTTCTACGTTCAAGGGTGACAATAGTGGCGCATTGGGAAACAGAGCTTGAACGCCGCTTGAGTAGCAGCATAGCTTTCGTTGTCGGATTATCTCTCGGCAGGGAGTATCTTGCAGCAAGTATTCAAAGTTGTCGATGATTTGACCTTGAGCGCAGGCAGCAATAGTTTTTATAAGTTCCGAGTTATCTCCCTTCAATAAACCAATATAGGTGTAATCCATCCCCAAAGTTTTCGCTAGGTATTGCACTAATGCCGAGAAAAATGCTTCGCCAGTTGCCCCTGAAACACCTTGGCTTACTGTTAATAAGGCTTCATCGACCTGAGCAATTTTCCGCGCCGCCAATCTTAGCTCTAGTTCATCCACAACCATCGCCGCTAGATCTGCTAGGGTTGCTTGCTGTTCAGAGGTTAAGGAATTGCGGGGCTTACTATCTAACAAACATAGTGTCCCTAAGTTAAATCCGTCTGAGGTTAACAACGGCGCACCTGCGTAGAAGCGTAGCCCTGGTTCGTTTTGCACGAATTGATTGCAAGCGAAGCGAACGTCTTGCCGAGTATCAGGAACCACCAACACATCATCAGATAATACGGCAAAGCTGCAAATACTCGCGTCCCGATGCACTTGTTGCTGGTCAAACCCATAGTAGGACTTAAACCAAGCTCTAGATTCATCTAACAGTGAAACTAAGACAGTTGGCATCTCAAACAGCCGTGCTGCCAATGAAGTAATCCGGTCAAATGCCGCTTCAGGAGGAGTGTCGAGAATATTGTATCGACGTAGAGCCGCCAAGCGCTCGATTTCATTTACAGGTATTGGGGCAGGAGCTATCACTTTAGACGGGTCAGTCATGAGATTTGGTCAAATACATTAACTTGAGGCTTTAAGAGAATGCGTAAAGCGTGTTTGCTTCAGGTCAAGTGTTATGTTAATTGGATAACGATTTTTATTAGTTATTCTGGCTCAACAGGCTAGGCAAAATCTTGGTTAAATCCGGCGGCGAACACTTGCTGCTGGTAGTCCATTGAGTGAATTACTTTGCCCATTTCACGTTCCTTTTGAACTGATACTCGTATACAAATATACTAACTTTTATTTATATTGGCTCTCCCTTTTAGTAAAAGGTAGCATTAACAGTTGTAGTTAATGTAAGGATACAACAACACAAGAATTTATCTTGAATAAATAAGCTTAAATGCTAACTTCTCTTACCAGCCAGCTTGCTCGTGCAAACTTTAAATGGCTCATTATGTATACAGATTTAAAGGCTAAAGCATATAAAGTAAAAAAACACGCATTAATGGCAATAAAACGTGGTCAGGCAATAAAGGAATTGGGCAAGAATATCCAAAAGCGCTACCAAATCGTAGCAGATTATGGTCATGAAATTGAAGAATACGGGCTGCTTGTTCAGTATCATGTAGAAAAGTCGCTAATGACAGATTGCTAACCCCCTTGAGCAA